>JAQVEX010000019.1 GCA_028697555.1 Lentimicrobiaceae bacterium
AATGATGGTCAAAGCCTAAAACAATAGCCGAAATGTTTAATTTATTTACCAAATAATTCACAACAAAATCCTGATAATTCGTTTTGGCAAAATTCAGGTCAAAGTTAATGATGATAAGGTTTTTAAAAGATGTTTGTTTTAGTAGTTCAATTTTTTCGTTTTGTGTAAGAATGTACTTGAAGTCGCTTATAGGTTGTAAAACTTGTCTTGGGTGAGGAAAAAAAGTAATCAAAGTACTTTGTCCACCAATTTTTTCGGCGTAATTATTCAATTCATCGATAATTTGTTTGTGAGCGACGTGAATTCCGTCGAAAGTGCCGACAGTAACAACAGGTCTGACTATTTCGTGTGCTTTATCAATGTCGTAAAAAATATTCATGAAACTATTATTGATTAGCTGTCTGCATTTGGTTTCTTAGTCTATGGTTTTCAGGCAGTTTTTTGTTTTGCATAATCTATTATTTTTTGCTCATAAACGAGTTGACCGTATATACAATTTCGTCAAGTCCCACATCCTTGTTTAAATAACTGTCGGCATATATCCACTGTTTGTGATTTTCGTGGGTAATATCGAATTTTATACGAGTTTTGGAGCTGACCGAACTAACAATAATTACAGGGATTTCAGGGTTGTGTTTTTTTATTTTGTAACACAGTATAAAACCGCTAATTTGTGAATCCATAACCAAATCAACAACACATAAATTAGGCTCAACTTCTTTAATTAATTTTTCGCCTTCATGTTGATTTTCAGCATAAATTATTTCGTAGCCATGCTGTTTAAGCCTTGCTTTCAATTTGTTAATAAAGTCTATATCATCGTCAATGATAAGTATTTTGTTTCGTTTCATAGGGAGATATTGATTTTATATATTAACATTAAGCTTTTTCAACAAGTTGTTGTTTATATTATTTTCGTACAAATCTAACACATTCTTATTATTGTACGGATAAAATGAATTTGTTTCTTTTTCGTAGTTGTAAATATTTTCAATTCTGCTTTTAGTGAAATCTATTTTGGTGTTTATAGGTTGTCCGCCGCCCGAGATGCAACCATTATTGCAGGCAGCAACTTCAACAAAATCTATGTCGTTTTTGCCTTTTCTAAATTCATCGAGCAATGTGCCAACATTACTAATGCCGTTAACTATAGCAAAACCGAACTTATATCCGCCAATTTCTATAAAATATTCCGTTCGTCCTTTCGGATTTCTAATTTCTTTAATTTCACGATTATCAAAATCAGAGTTTGTAATAAGATAATACAAGGTACGTATAATAATTTCGGTAAATCCGCCACATACAGCAGTTATTGTGCCCGAACCGGTTGGTGAAAAATTAATAATTTCATCATCTTGGTGGCTTGTAATATCATTAAAATCTATGCCGTTTAGTTTTATAAGCTTAGCAAGCTCTTGAGTAGAAATAACTTCATCAATTTTGTTTTCGAATTTATTGTGAAAAGATACTTTTAGTTCGTGTTTTTTAGCAATACAGGGCGTGGTTGCTACTGAAAAAAACTTACAGTCCGACGATTTTTTTTCGACACTCATTTTATCAATAAGTAAACCCATTAACGACATTGGCGAAGGTAATGGTGAAATGTAAGGAAGAAAATCCGGCGAATGCTTTTGCGCGTATAAAATCCACGACGGGCAACAACTTGCAAATTCGGGTTTTCCGTTAGCATTTTTTTTCGCTTCCAAAATACGTTTAGCCTGTTCAATAGCAATAATATCAGATGCTATGGCTGCATCGGCAACACGATTAAAACCAATTTTTCTTAATACCGAGTATATTACATTATGAAGGTTGTAGCTTGGTTTTAGGTTAAGAACTTCGGCAATTGAAAAGCTTACACAAGGAGAAACTTGTATTACGGATTTTGTATCGGGATTACTAAGTGAATCGATAATAATATCTTGATCTTGGTTTTCCGACAAGGCTCCGGTAGGGCAAACCAATATACACTGTCCGCAACTTATACACGCCGAATTATCAAGTCCTTGGTGAAAAGCTGTACCGACCACCATATCGCTACCGCGTTCCAAATAGTCGATAGCTGTAATATGCTGAATTTCTTCGCACACTCTAATACATCTGCCACAGAGAATACATTTTGCGGGGTCGTGAATTAAACAAATATTTGTATAATCAGCTCTGTACTTTTCTGTTTTCTTGAAAAAATGTCGTTCTTTAACGTTCATTTCTTCACTTATTTTTTGCAATTCACAGTTCCCGTTTCTATCGCAAAACAAACACTCTTCGGGATGATTGCTAAGTAGCAGTTCGGCATTCATTTTACGAGCCTTTATAACTCTTGTAGAGTGAGTTTTAATTTTCATCCACTCTTCAACCGGATGAGAACAAGCAGGTATAAGGCTTTCTTTTCCTTCAACTTCTACAACACACATTCGGCAAGCTCCGGTTGGGTTTAAGTTTTTAAGATGGCATAGTGTGGGCACTTGTATGCCGTTTCTATTAAGGGCTTGCAAAATTGTTTCGCCGTTTTTTGCCTTAATTAAGTTTCCGTTTACTTCTATTTCAAAATTCATAATCTTGTTGTTTTATTGAATGAAAACAGCATTAAATTTGCATACTTCGTCGCAAATACCGCAACCTATACACTTATCTTCAACAATATAGTGTGGTTGCCTGGGTTGCCCAACAATAGCATTTGAAGGACATTTTTTCAGACATAGAGTGCAGCCAGTACAGTTATCGGTGTTTATAGCATAAAGCTTAAGTTCGGTACAAAAACCTGCACGGCATTTTTTGTCAAAAATATGTTCGTCAAATTCGTGTTTAAAATATTTAAGTGCACTAAGCAATGGATTAGGAGCTGTTTTCCCTAAGCCGCACAACGAAGTGTCTTTTAAAACCTTAGCAAGTTCGGTCAGTTGCAATACACTTTTAAATATTTTAAGCTCTTCGTTTTCGTCTTTCGATTTGGAACGACTTGTAATGCTTTGAAGTATTTCGTATATACGTCTGCTACCTTCTCGGCATGGAATACACTTGCCGCAACTTTCTTTTTGCAAAAAGTACATAAAAAACTTTGTAATATCGACCATGCAAGTTGTTTCGTCCATTACAACTATACCTCCCGAACCTAAAATTGTATCATGCTCCCACAATGTTTCGTAGCCCACTTCAATATCGAGCATAGAGTAGGGTAAACAACTTCCGGAAGGTCCGCCAATTTGAATAGCTTTAAAATCTTTACCTTGTTTTATTCCTCCCGAAATTTTATAAACAATATCATGTAGTTTTGTACCCATAACCACTTCCACTAGTCCGGTAATATCAGTTTTACCTGAAACTCCAAATACTTTTGTGCCGGAAGCCAGGGGTGTGCCTATTTCTTTAAATTTATTTGGTCCGTAAAGTAATATATTTGGGATATTGGCTAAGGTTTCAACGTTGTTTATAACCGTAGGACTATTAAACAAGCCTTGTTCGGTTGGGTAAGGCGGTTTATGATGAGGCATTGCTCGTTTGCTCATTATGCTGTTTATAAGAGCGGTTTCCTCGCCACTGACAAAGGCTCCAGGACTCTTAATAATATCTATTTCCAAATCAATATTGGAATTAAAAATATTACTGCCTAAAAGCTTATTCTGTTTCATAATATCAACCGCTTGCTTTATTTTGTTGTAGGCATTGGTATATTCGGTCATTATGTAAACAATAGCTTTTGATGCTTCTATAGCGTATGCTGCAATAGCAATTCCCTCAAGCAACAGAAACGGGTCTCCTTCAATAATAGCTCTATCCATAAATGAACCAGGATCACTTTCGGAAGCATTGCATATCAGAAATCTTTGTTTATTATCGCTTTTGCAGGCATTTTCCCATTTAAGACCTGTATGGTAACCGCCTCCACCTCGACCACGCAAGCCACTTTCGGTAACAATGTTTCTGACTTTTTCGGGGCTGTAATTCTTGATACATTTTTTGTAAGCGGAAAAGCCACCCAAAGCAATGTAATGGTCTATAGAGTTTGTGTTAATAATACCGCAATTTTTTAAAACTATACGATGCTGATATTTTAAAAATGGTATTTGATTTATAAAAGGTATATTTTCCCATGTTGAGTGTATGTCCGATTGATACTGACCAATAACCCACGATGTTGGTATAACTTGATTAAAAACGTCGTCCAATAGTTTTTCAACCATATCGGAGTATATGTTTTTGAAAGAAATACGAGCTTTCCCGGGAATTTGAATATCAACAATAGGTTCGTACGAGCATATTCCAATACAGCCGACTTCAACAATATCGGCTTCTACATTCTTTTCATTCAAATAATCAACAATGGCTTGTTTTGTTTTGTTAGCACCCGATATAATTCCACATGTTCCCAATCCTATGTACACAACAGGTCGGTTAATAATATCGTATCTTGCAATGCTGCATTTGTTATCGTATTCGGCAGCGCTTAGCAAATTTTCCGATGCTGTTAGGCTTTGTGCAAGTAATGAGTCTGACATTTAATTAATGTTTAGGTGTTAATATTCGTTTTGATATTTTTCAATAATAAGTCTTATCTCTTTGGGATTCGATAAAATATAAAATTCGTCATTAAAGCTAATCACAGGCGATTTGCTACAAGCACCCATACAGCCAACTGTAACCAAACTAAACTTATTGTCTTTGGTTGTTTCGCCAATGCCAATACCAATAACATTTTTAATTTCATCAACAAGCTTGACAGCCCCTTCTATATGGCACGATGTGCCATGGCAAACTTTGATAATAACTTTAGCTTTAGGCTTAAACCTAAATTGGTCGTAAAATGAGGCAATACCGTAGACCTTTGTTTTAGGAATTTTAAGGTAACTGCATACTTCCGATATGGCTTCTTCGGTAAGGTAACCTTCTACGTCTTGCAACGATTGAAGTATTGATAGTAACTGCTCCTGAGCATCAGGAGGATAGCTTATGATAATTGATTTTATTGTGTCGGACATTGTCGGATTTTTTATACAAATATATAATAAAATTACAACTTTGTTGATGACATATATATTTATTTTAATATTATAAAAAATTTACAAATTCTAAACATTTTACAAAACCCTTATAATTACAAGTGTGGAAATAGTTTGTTTTCAAAAATAGTTTTGCCAAACTGTTAATTTTTCCATCAACACGAAAAATAATGTATATTTGTATTCACAAAAAAACAAACAATGGAAGATTATCAAGAATTTAATATGGATAATTATAAAATACCCGAATTTGTTATTTGTTTAGGTAGTTCGTGTTTTTCGAGGGGTAATAAAAGCTTGGTTAAAATTATAAAAAACTATTTAAAAGAAAACGGATTAGAGGCTAAGGTTAAATTTTATGGTAAACGCTGTTTTGCCAATTGTGCCAATGGTCCCACAATTATGCTTGACGGTAAAGTTTTGGAAAATGTTAACGAAAACAATATAAAATCTATTCTTGATGAATTTTTTAAGTTGGATCTGTTAAATTATTAATTTATGAATAGTCCATTTATTTCTATAGACTACCAAAAATGCATCAAGTGCTATGCTTGTATTAGGAATTGTGCTGTTCAAGCTATTTCAATATCGTCAAACGAAGGTTTTCCAACTATCAATTCCGATAGATGCACAGGTTGCGGCGATTGTGTAATTGCATGCAAGATTAATGCATTAACTTATTACGACTCGAAACCCGAAACAATAAATTTAATAAAATCGTCGAATAAGGTTGTTGCTATTGTCGATCCGGCTATTGCCGCCGAATTTGCAGATATTGCCGATTATCGCAAGTTTGTAAAAATGATACAATCTATTGGCTTTGAAAACATTCATGAAGTAGCTTTTGGAGTTGATGTTGTCGGGAAAAAATACAACGAACTCGTTAACAATTTTATGGGTAAGTATTATTTGTTTTCCTGCTGCCCTGTTGTTACGCAACTTGTTGAAAAATACTATACTGGCTTGGTCGAAAACTTGGTTCCTATTGTCAATCCTGTGATAGCTACTGCAAAAATAATGAAACAGCTGTACGGCGAAGAAATAAAGATAACGTACATTGGACCTTGTGTTGCAGCCAAAATGGATATTCATCGCAAACAGTATGACGGCATTATTGATACGGTGCTTACTTTTAAAGAGTTGAGAGAACTTTTTAATCATTTCAACATTAAAGAAAGCGCCATAGAGTTCTCTGATTTTTCGCCACCATACGGGCACAAAGGCGGTATTTATCCCATAGCTGAAGGAATATTAACAGCTTCGGGAATCGATTATCAATTGCTAAACAGTAACGTTATTACCTCTCGAGGAAACAAATCGGTTATTGAAACTTTAGAAGAAATTGAAAACAATTTTGAAGATATTCACAAGCATTTCAATTTGTTTTACTGCGACGACTGTATTATGGGTCTTGGCATGAAAACCGATAAAAAAAGGCAGGAAAGAGTTTCATCACTCAACAAATACGTTTTAAAACGTATGAAGGACTTTAATATAGCCGAATGGAATAACGAACTTAAAAAGTACTCCGACCTGGACTTGGATATTGATTATGCCGAAAACAATCAAAAATTCCCAGCTGTCAGCAAAGAAAGAAAACAAGAAATTTTGAAGAGCATAAAAAAAGATGGTGATAAAAGTGCAGATTGTGGAAATTGTGGCTTTAAAAACTGCGATTACTTTGCCGAAGCAGTTGCCAATAAAGTTATTAACACTAGTTTGTGCTCCACCTATATGGTTGAAAGTAAAAACGAATATATATCAACTTTAAATAGTACCAACGAAAAACTTCAAAAGCAATATTCGGATTTGCTTGTTGCTAACAGAAAAAATGTTAATGAAGCTCAAGATTATAAAGACAAGTTAGAAGACTTTCAGAATCTTATTCAAAAACTTCCGTTGGCAATATTTTTAGTAGATAAAGACTTGAAAATCTTAACTTCTAACGAAAGTTTTATTAATATTTTAGGAGATGAAGTTAAGGAAATCAACGAAATTATTCCCGGCTTAAAAGGAGCCGATTTAAAAACAATACTTCCTGTTCAGGTATATAAGTTGTTTACTTACGTTATTAATAGCGATGAAGACGTTGTGGGTAGAGATATTCCACTTAACGATAAATTGCTTTTACTGAATATTTTCAGCATTAAGAAAAACAGAATAGCCGGCGGCGTACTGCGAGATATGCACACACCAGAGGTTAGAAGCGAGGAAGTTGTAAGTAGAGTAACCGAAGTTATAGACTTAAACTTAAACTTAGTGCAGAAAATAGCATTTTTGTTGGGTGAAGCAGGAGCTAATACCGAAAAAATGCTTAATTCAATAATTGAGTCACATAAAAATCAATAATGGCTAATGGAAGAGCAATTTTTTGTTGAGGTAAGAGCTGTTCAAAAAAACCACGATGAGGAACGTATTTGTGGAGATACTTTCCTGTCGAAAAGAATTTTGGAAGAAAATAGAATAATTGCAGTTTTGAGCGACGGAATGGGACATGGCGTTAAAGCCAATGTTTTAAGCACTCTAACGGCTACTATGGCTTTAAAATTTACCGAAGAATATAAAGATTTCAGGAAAATTGCCGAAATTATTATGAATACACTTCCGGAGTGTAGCGAAAGAAAAATAAGTTATTCAACTTTTACAATTATTGATATAAACTTCGACGGCGAGACTCAAATTCTTGAGTACGACAATCCGAGAACTTTTATTGTTAGAAATAAAAAATTATTTGATCCCAATTGGGAAACTATAGTTTTAGAGTCGGAGAAGAATTATGGGAAAAAACTGCATCTGTGTAAGTTTAAGCATCAAAAGGAAGACCGTATTATCAGCACTTCCGACGGAGTTACGCAGTCGGGAATGGGAAGCGAAAAGTACCCTTTTGGTTGGACTGAAGAGAATGTTCAGGAGTATGTTTTAAAATTGGTTAGTTCCGATACTACAATATCAGCTTCGCAGTTGGCTAATAAAATCGTCAATATGGCTGTTCTTAACGGCAGATACAAGTTAAAAGACGATACAAGTTGCTTGGTTACATATTATCGCGAACCGCGTAAATTATTGCTTTCTACCGGTCCACCTTACGAAAAAGTCAACGACGTAAGATTAGGCAATATTATAAAAGATTTTGAAGGCAAAAAAATTGTTTGCGGAGCTACAACAAGCGATATTGTTGCAAGAGAACTTGGTGTCGAAATTGTTGATAGCTTTGAGTTTGAAGATGATGAACTTCCCCCAATTTCGTATATGCCCGGTATCGACTTGGTTACCGAAGGTATACTTACGCTCAGCAAGGTTTCGGATATTTTGAATAATTATTCGCCACAATATAGAATAGGGAAGGGTCCCGCCGATTTGATTGTAAAAATGTTTATCGAATCGGACGAAATTCATTTTGTTATCGGGACTCGCATTAATATTGCTCATCAAGACCCAAATTTGCCCATCGACTTGGAAATCAGGCGAACGGTTGTAAGACGAATAGCCAAAACACTTGAAACAAAATTTTTGAAACAAGTCTTTATTCAGTTTATATAAATAAGATGAACAAAAAAGCTGCCCCAAACCTGAGGCAGCTTTAAAATTAACTAAATTCACATTTGCTATTTGATTAATTTTTTCATGATAGTTTCTTTTTCTAACTTCTTTGTACAGAAGAACCAATCGTAGCATTTCATATCGCCTGGCTTTTCGGTTCTATCTTGTGCTACACCGCACGTGTTTGCAGGAGGTACAATAACTTCGTCTCCTGGTTGCCAATCGGCTGGAGTTGCAACGCCAAATTCATCGGTGGTTTGAAGTGCAATAAGAACTCTGTACAATTCGGGGAAATTACGTCCTGTGCTTTGTGGGTAGTACATCATAGCTCTGATAATACCTTTCGGGTCGATGAAAAATACCGCACGAACAGCCGAAGTTGCAGATGTGTTGGGTTGAATCATGCCGTATTTTTTAGCTACATTCATGCTAACATCATCAATTAAAGGGAATTTAACTTCAACATTTTTCATTCCTTTGTAATCGATTTTTTCTTTGATGGTTCTAAGCCAAGCAATGTGGCTGTGAAGTCCGTCAACCGAAAGACCTACAAGTTTGCAATTAGCTTTTTCAAAATCTTCTGCCATTGTAGCAAAGGTCATAAATTCGGTAGTACAAACCGGTGTAAAGTCTGCCGGATGGCTAAATAGGATAGTCCAATGCCCTTTGTAATCAGACGGAAAGTTAATTGTACCTTGTGTTGTTACAGCTGTAAATTCAGGAGCTTTTTCGCCAAGACGTGGCATTGCAATAGTTTCATTCATTTTGTTTTCTTCCATTGTTTTAAAAATTTTTATTGATTATTGTTTAATTTAATTTCTATTTATTATATATGTTTTTATTTAATTTTTCATTGTTGTTGTTTATATTTTAACTTCCAACTTCCAACTTCTAACTTCTAATTTCTAATTTCTAATTTCTAATTTCTAACTTCATTTATATTCTCCGTTAATTTGGAGTTGTATGCTTTTTATATTAAAATTTTTTATCGGATTGTCGGTAAAATATTTTTCAAGGAACTTATCAATATCTTCCGAATAAAAATCCATTATTTCCATACTATTAGAACAATATATATGATGATGGTTTTCAAGCATTAAATCATATCTCATTTTGTCTCTATCAGTTTTTATTCTTTCAACTATACCTTTCTTGACAAAGCTGTCCAATACGTTGTAAACAGTAGCATTAGAAATATACGCATTGTCTTTTTTCACTTCTTCAATTATATCTTCGGTGGTTGGGTGAGTATGCAAATTGTAAATCGCTTTATACACGCTAATCCTTTGAGGCGTAACTTTCAAGCCCTTTTCCGATAAAATATTTCCTATTTCTTCCGTTGTTTTCATAAAATAGAATAATTCTTATTTAATACTTTGCAAAGATAAATAACTTTTCTTAATTAAGAATAGTTCTTAACAAGTTTTAACAAGAAAAATTGATTAATGAAATATTAATACAGTCAGATAAACTTTAAAATAGTGAATGGTGAATGGTGAATGGTGATTAGTGGGTGGTGGATGGTGATTGGTGGTTTTTGGAAGTTTAGAGTTCTGAGTTCTGAGTTCCGAGTTTCTGAATTCAAAACTCCCGACTCGTAACTCGTAACTAATTCCACTCGTCACTCATCACTCATCACTCATCACCAGAAGCTAAAAGCCAACGGCTAACAGCCAACAGCCAACAGCCAACAGCTAATTCATAATTAAAGATATTTCTAGTACAATAAATAAAAAATATACACTTTAAAAAAGCAAAAGAAGTACCTTTGCAACATGGTAAATAGTAAAACAAGAATTGCTTTTCATACTTTCGGTTGCAAATTAAACTTTGCCGAAACCAGTGCCATTACTAATAATTTAGACAAAAATAAATTCGAAGTAGTTGATATTAAAAGCAATGCCGATATTTTTATTATTCATACCTGTTCGGTTACTTCGGTTGCATCGAAAAAGTGCCTTACTTTAGTTAGAAGTTTGGCTAAAAGATTTCCTGATTCGCTAATTGGTGTTATTGGCTGCGATGTGCAAGGAAATACTGATAAATACTTAAATCTGAAGAATGTTAACTGGGTAATTGGCAACGAAAATAAGAATCAACTTTCAAATATACTTAATGCACACAGCGTTAACTCCGAAAAGCACGTTGACGTAAGTCCAATAAAACAAGTAAATAGCTTTTTTAGCTCATACTCAATCGGTCAGCGGACACGTTCTTTTTTGAAGGTTCAAGACGGATGTAATTATTTTTGTTCGTACTGTTACATACCTTATATAAGAGGTAAAAGTCGGAGCGATACTATAAAAAATATTGTTTCGCAAGCCAATGAGATTGTCGGTTCGGGAGTTAAGGAAATAGTTCTGACGGGAGTTAATATTGGAGATTTCGGCAAACCTAACAACGAAAATTTTTACGATTTGCTTGTTCAGCTTTCGCAAGTCGATGGATTAGAACGGCTCAGAATATCATCAATTGAACCTGAATTGCTTTCTTTTGAAATAATTGATTTGGCTGCGACGGCAAAAAATATTATGCCGCATTTTCATATTCCTTTGCAAAGCGGTTCTGACACTATTCTCAAAGATATGAGGAGAAAGTACAAAAGAAGTGTTTTTGAAGAAAAAGTTAAGTATATAAACAAAGTTATTCCCGATGCGTACATAGCCGCCGATGTTATAGTCGGTTTTCCTACCGAAACCGACAAATTATTCAACGAAACCTACGATTTTATCAAATCTTTAAACATAAGCGATTTGCATATTTTCACCTATTCCGACCGTCCAAATACGGTTGCTTCCGGCTTTGATATTAAAGTTGATGGCAACACAAAAAACATGAGGCATGATAGGTTGAATGAATTATGTTTGCGTAAAAAGTCGGAATTTTATAAAAAGCATAAAGGTTTGAAAGCTAAAGTGTTGTGGGAAAAAGATAATAAAGACAATATTATGCACGGTTTTACCGAAAATTATATAAGAGTAAAATCAGAATACAACGAGGAATTGGTAAATACAATTACCGACGTTGTATTGTTAGATATTGAAGATGAATGTTTTACAGTTAAAATTTTATCATGATAAATTATAAAGATATATGCGACAGCGTGATAGCAATATCAAAGGTCGCCGGCAATTTTTTGATGACCGAAATTGAAAAAATTAAGGTTACGGATATTAAAAACAAAGGCGTACGCGATTTTGTTACTTACGTTGACGTTAACGCCGAAAAAATGATAGTCGAGGCATTGAAAAAAATATTGCCCGAAGCAGGATTTATCACCGAAGAAGGTGTTGAAACACACAGAGCCGAAAAATACAACTGGATTATCGACCCTTTGGACGGAACAACCAATTTTGTTAATAAAGTTCCGATATATTGCACAAGTATAGCTCTTATGGAAGATTCGGAAATTGTTGTCGGTGTAATTTATGAGCCAAATTTAGATGAATGTTTTTATGCTTATAAAAATTCCAAATCGTATTTGAATGGCGAAGTCATTACGGTACACGACAAACCCGAACTTATTTCATCGCTTTTTGCCACAGGTTTTCCTTATCAAGAGTACGAAAAAATGGACGAGTATGTAAAAGTGTTTAAATACTTTTTAAGCAATTCGTCGGGAGTCAGACGTTTAGGTTCGGCAGCAGTCGATATTGCTTATACTGCCTGCGGCAGATTTCAGGGATTTTACGAGTTTGGTCTAAAACCATGGGACGTAGCCGCCGGAGTCATCATAATAAAGCAAGCGGGTGGGGTAGTCAGCGATTTTAAAAACGGCAATAATTACCTATTCGGAGCCGAAATAGTTGCAGCCGCTCCCACAGCACATAAAGAAACTATTAAGGCGCTTGAGATGTTTGGATTGTAAATGGTAAATGGTGGTCGGTGATGGGTGATGGGTGATGGGTGAACGGAGCATAACACCATTCACCAACCACTAATCACTAATCACCAAAAGACGTTAGTCTTTACTAACAAAATCCGAGTACACCGGCATTAAGTTTCTGTCGCCGTAAGCATCATCAACGCGTGTTACAGCTGGGAAGTACTTATCTATTTTAACACAATTTAGTGGGAATAAAGCTTTTTGTCTCGAATATGGCTTGTCCCAATCATCGGCGGTAGCCATTTCAATTGTAAACGGTGCATCTTTAATGATGTTATCGTTTTTGTCGCACTTTCCACTTTCAATATCAGCAATATCTTTTCTGATATCGATTAAAGCTTCTGCAAATTTGTCAAGATCGCTAAGCGGTTCGCTTTCGGTAGGTTCTATCATCAAAGTACCTATAACGGGGAAAGCCACAGTAGGAGCGTGGAAACCATAGTCCATCAAACGTTTTGCAATGTCGGCAGCTGTAATATTAGCAGTTTTCAAAAACTGATTACAGTCGATGATAAATTCGTGAGCAACGCGATCGTTTTTGCCTGTATAAAGAACTTTGTAATGTCCTTCCAAACGTTTTTTCAAATAGTTGGCATTAAGTGTTGCAAGCTGTGTAGCTTTTTCCAATCCTTCTTGTCCTAAAAGTTTAATGTAACCGTAGGTAATAGGCAACACATAAGCGCTACCGAATGCAGCGGAAGATACCGCACTAATAGATTTATCGGTACCTATTTTTGTAATGCTATGACCCGGCAAGAACGGTGTAAGGTGTTTTGCAACTCCAATAGGACCAACACCGGGACCGCCACCACCGTGAGGTATTGCAAAGGTTTTGTGTAGGTTCAAGTGGCAAACGTCGGCTCCAATATAACCTGGGTTGGTAAATCCGACTTGTGCGTTCATGTTAGCACCGTCCATATAAACCTGACCGCCATTTTCGTGAACAATATCAACAATTTTTCTGATACCTTCTTCATATACTCCGTGAGTTGAGGGGTAGGTAACCATAATTGCACCTAAGTTGTCTTTGTGCTTTTCGGCTTTTAGTTTAAGGTCTTCTATGTCGATATTACCATTTTCGTCGCTTTTAACTGTAACAGTCGTCATTCCTGCCATAACTGCGCTAGCAGGATTGGTTCCGTGAGCCGACGATGGAATTAAACAAATGTTTCTATGTCCTTGATTAATGCTGTCCAAATATGCACGAATAACCAGCAAACCTGTATATTCACCCGAAGCACCTGAGTTTGGTTGGAAAGACATAGAATCAAAGCCGGTTATTTCGCACAAATCTCTTTCCAAATTACTGATAAGTTCTAGATAACCTTGGACTTGGTCGGTAGGAGCAAAAGGATGCACATTGGTAAACTTGCTGAAGCTCAACGGCATCATTTCAACAGCTGCGTTAAGTTTCATAGTACACGAACCTAATGGTATCATTGAGCGGTTTAGAGCTAAATCTCTGTTTTCCAATATTTTTAAGTAACGCATCATACCTGTTTCGGAGTGATAATCGTTGAAAACGCTATCGGTCAGATATGGCGATTTGCGGTTGAAACCTTCGTCAAAAGTCTTTATCAGTTTGCAAACTTCAGGATTGCAGACAAACTTTGTAAACCCTTTGTTAGCAGCTTTGGCAAAAATCTCTAACAGTGTATTGATATCATTAAGGCATGCGGTTTCTCCCAAACTAATGTTGATATGTTTTTCATCAACATAGTGTAGATTCATTTTTTTATCCAAAGCCATCTTTCTGATGTCTTCAATCTTGGCATTATCAGGGATTTGGATTAGTAATGTATCGAAAAAGTCCGTATTAATTTGTTTATAACCGTATTTTGCAATTTCCTGAGCCAAAACACCTGTAAGAATATTAATGTGTCTGGCTATTTCTCTAATACCTTCTGCACCGTGATAAACTGCGTACATTCCTGCCATAGTAGCCAACAATGCCTGTGCAGTACAAATATTTGAAGTAGCTCTTTCGCGTTTGATGTGCTGTTCGCGAGTTTGCAACGCCATTCTTAGAGCTTTATTTCCTTTTTTATCGATAGTAACACCGATAATACGTCCAGGAATGTTACGTTTGTAATCATCTTTGGTGGCGAAATAACCAGCGTGAGGTCCGCCAAATCCCATTGGGATACCCAAGCGTTGGGTGCTACCAACAACAACATCGGCTCCCCATTCTCCCGGAGGAGTTAGCAAAGCTAAACTCAAAATATCGGCAGCTACAATTACTTTTACGTTGTTTTTTTGAGCTTCTTCGCATAAAGCTTTGTAGTTATTGATGTTTCCGTTTTTATCGGGATATTGTACCAATATAGCAAAAACATCATCGGTAAAATTAAAATCATTGTCATCAACTAACTTTACATTAATACCAAGGCGATGAGCACGAGTATTAAGGACGTCGATAGTTTGCACAAAAGTTTTATTGCTGACTAACAAAGTATTTGGTTTTTCGCCGTTTTTATTTTTGGGAGCCGTATTATAAAGCATAATCATAGCTTCGGCAGCCGATGTTCCTTCGTCTAACAAACTTGCGTTGGCTATTGGCAAGCCGGTTAAATCGCTGACTACAGTTTGAAAGATTAAGAGTGCTTCCAAACGTCCTTGCGATATTTCTGCCTGATAAGGCGTATATGATGTGTACCAGCCGGGATTTTCAAATATATTGCGCATTATTACGCCCGGGGTTATGGTATCGTAATATCCTTGTCCGATAAACGATTTGAATGTTTGGTTTTTTTCGGCTAATTCCGTAATGTGATTCATGTATTCAAATTCGTTCATGCCCTTGGGCAAATTTAACGGCTTGGGCAATCTGATGTTATCGGGAATGGTTTGGTTCATAAGGTCGTCGAGACTACTTGCACCAACAACATTTAACATTTGTTTAATTTGCTCTTCGGTAGGACCGTTGTGTCGTTTAATAAAGTTATTTGTAATCATATTTTGTTGTTTTTATTGTTACATATTTATTGTGCAAATGTACAAATGAAATTTGATATTTTGTCCTTGATTTAATTAAATTTTCGTAATACAACACAAGGAGCGTTATAGCTCCTTGTATTGCAAATGGTGTAGTGTTTAATATTAACTAAAACAAAAAAATTTAAAAAACCACGTGAGCCATTTTATATTTTGATAAACTTATGTGTTGTATGTTTTCTATTGTTATCAATAATTATAAGTATGTAATTTCCAGGCATTAAATTACTGACATCTATTATTTTATTATCAAGAACGCTGTTCTTAATAACATTTCCGTTAGAATTTAATATCATATATCTAGAAAAATCTTTCAAACTCTTAATTTTAATATAATCCGAAGTCGGATTTGGATATATTGCTGTTGAATTATCATACGAATACACGTTTTCATACAACACGTTTGTGATATCAATATCGAAGTCGATAAATTGGTCGTTGCTGGTAGCTCTGACGGTTACAACAACTTCGGCATGATTGGGATTTAATCTGGAAATAGTCATATTGCTATTGTTGTTAATCACGGCTTCAATATCGTTAGGTGAGCTGTTATTTATGACTGTATATACTATCAGAGAGTCGCAAACATCAGGGTCGGAAACGGTTCCAATCAGGTTGAACGTAGTATCGAAAGGATAATCGTATATGTAAATATGCTCGATTGGATTTGCCAAGTATGGCTCGGGGTTAGGTAAAGGCAAGCAATGTACTGTAAATATGGTTGCTACTTCTTGTCCGGCACTATTGGCATTTATGGTGATAACCGCATCGCCTACATCGGCACTAAGTCGTTCTAAGTATAATGTTTTATCGTCTAAAATGGTTTGAACAAGTTCAGGGTTTGTATTATTAGCAACGCTTAAAACTATACTGTCGCTTGGGTCGTCTGGGTCGGCAAATGTGTTAGACAAATCCAATGTATCGTAGTCGGGATAGTACTCAAAAGTAACATCCGGAATAGGATTCAACACATAAGGCGGAAGGTTTTGCGGGTCGGTACAAAACACATTAAACGATGTATTTGCGTACTGTCCGTTGCTTTCGGCATTAATGGTAATGAGAACCGTATCGTTTTCGCTTGAAAGTCTTTCTAAATACAGAGTTTTTTCGTTAATAGTTGCCTGAACAAGTTGCGGATTAGTGTTACCACCAACGCTTAAAACAATATTTTCGATTGGGTCGTCGGGGTCGGCAAAGGTATTAGTTAAGTCTAATGTATCGTAACAAGGATAAGTTGTAAATAACACATCGTCGATGCTGTTAGCAACATAAGGCGGTTGGTTCGGTGTAGTAGGAGGTATGCCGTTGAAGTCGTCCATGCAAAAATAAGCTGGTGTAGTCATTCCCCAAGCATTACTTCTTGACGATTGCAACCCGAAGCGTATGGATTTTATAATTCCCATAGTAGAAAGGTCGAACCATTCCCAAGTGTTAACAACATAATCTTCCGAATTGTTTGGCGAACGGTAGTCGGCAAGGTAGTAGTACAATGTGTCGGTGTATGTGTTATTTTCTCTTTTTCCAACAGCCCAAATTCTGAAATAATCAGGGTCGTTTCCTGAGTTTCCGCCAAAAGCCGGTCCGTAACCGTCTCCTTCCAAAATTGCTCTGTATGCCCATAAATTGTTGGTTACGTAGCAGCCTGAAACAACATCAGGATCATTATCGGCAGGTTTTACATCAGCAGGATAACCCATTGTAAAGCCAACTGCATATTGCTCTGATTCGTTTACGCCTTCGCCTGCAATAGCAGTATATTGAGCAGCCATTCCGCTTAATGTCGTATCTGTCCTGTTTGAAGCGGTAAATCCACCCCAATACGAACTGTGATAATAGTTATAGAAACTCCAAGTGTCGCTAATCATAGCATTTTCACCTGTATGTGGTGGAGTCCATGTACCGTTACTGTTTAAGGTAATATCTTCAAAAGTCGCTGTGCCGTGTGCTGCAGTAGCTTCAGTGCCCGACATCAGAATAGTCATATCAACAAATAAGCTGTTGTAGGTACAACGTATTACAACTTCGTGATTAGTGAAAGCTACTGGATTAATTCTCTGTAAGGTCAATATGTTGGCAGAAAGAGAAGACTGAACATGAGTGTTAGTAGAATTTTGAATTGCCAGTTGCATGTTGGCATTGGGGTTGCCCGGAACTGCAAAAGCATTGGTAAGATTAATGGTTTTAGTTTCGGGATACGTGGTAAAATTCACAGGGTCAACCTGATTGGCAATAACGGGAGCAACTGCAGGAACATTACATATTACGTTAAAAGAAGTCTCTACAGTTTGTCCATTGCTGTTTGCCGATAAAACTATAGTTGAAGTGCCTGCATCGGGACTTATTCGTTTGACTTTTAAATTCCTATTTCCTGCAAGTAACGTAGCTTCAACCAATTGCGGATTGGAATTAGATGCAATGCTTATTACAATATTTTCATTTGGATCGTCGGGGTCGGCAAATGTATTGTTTAAAGAAATAATTGTGCTGTCGTTTGCGTTTTCAAAAACAACATCGCTTATAGGGTTTGCAACGTATGGCGGAAGATTTCCACCAGAAACGATTTCGTCAGCACCTGCACATGGTGTTGTTGTCGAACGCAGTTCGTTGTCGATATCGTGAGTTACGTAGCTCAAAGGATTAGCAACAGTAAGGTTTGTGCTATTACTTATATGCAGATTGGTATTCGAAATAAAAGGATTTGTACTTATAATTTCTGTGTTATTATCGTTGCCGGAAGCCGTTTGCCATTCCTGTAAAGTAGCATATTCGTTTGAGCCGATTCTGCCGTAATAGTTACCGTTGAAAAGACATCTGTTGTAGTTGGAAGTAAAATTACTTATATCCGATTTATTATGCCTGACGATGTATCCGCTATTTTCGCTTACAAACAGATTATTGTACATTTTAAAGTTAGGGATGACGGCATCTATGTAAACAACAGCACCGCTTCCTGTTCCTTGCATAAGTGCAGTATTGTTAGCCAGAATTACATTTTCGCTACTACTGTTAGAAAGTTTGAAAGCATAATTAAGGTTGGAATTGGAAGTAATTTTAACCATATTATTTCTTATAATAACAGGTTCTGTTGCTGAGCCAATAGCAGGTCGAACCTCTATGCCTGTTCCGTCTTTTGTCGAAAAATCGATGTTGATTATATTGTTTTCAATTACGCTATTGTCGTAAACCCGAAACAAATCAATAGCTTGAAATCCGTTTTTTATATCTTCGTTGTTGCTAATTGTGTTGTTTTTTATAGAAGCATTTTTTTGATAAGTTGCATAAATAGTTTTTGTGTACTGGTTTGTAAATGTGCAGTTATCAATTACTAAGTTGCTGTCGGGCGGAGTTATAGCGTTATTGCCTTGTAAGTAAAAAGCCATGTTTCCATTTACAAATTGCGAATTTAAAAAATGCAAATCCGAATCGGTGTAGTCGGCACTTTTGCTGTTGTCGTAAATAATATGTTTGTCGTTGTTATAGGTTGAAGTTGTAACATCAATACCATGAAAATATATACTGTCGAAGGTCAAGTTATTAACTTTATTTTCAAACACAACTAAATTCCCATAATTACTTGATGTTGTAACTATTTTCATGTTTTTAAAAGTAATGTATCTTACCGCCGAAAATTTAATTATTGGTTTTTCTAAATATCCTGCATTTCCGGTTAAAACAACTTGTTGGTTGTCGGGAGCTATACCTTTAAAAACAATCTGATTTTCAGCACTTAGTTCGTTAATAGTCGTAATAGTTAAAAACTCTTCATAAGTGCCAGGCATAACCTTAAAGGTAACTATACCTTGTACACCTTTGGTTGTGGCATCGTTAATAGCTGCCTGAAAACTCGTATAATTTGGATTATGTGCTGCGTTTTGGCTAATTATGTACTCTCCGCTCAATTTTGTTTGAGCTACACTTATTTGCATTATAGCAATTAATGCTAATAGCAACAGATTAAATTTTCTCATTTTGTTATATTTTAATTGTTCATTAATAAATACTTCAATATCTATTTATAACAAAATACGAAATGGGTGGAGGTAATATACTGAAATATCGACACATCTCAGACCTCTAATCCCGGAAGTCGTATTATGTAATTTGAAAATGGTAGGTCTTCTGACTTGTTTCGTACATTTTTGCCTTCCCGTAAAAACAGTGGCTTAATAAAAATGCTTTTAAAACTTACAGCAGCGGGTACTGTTGCCGATTCTCACGGCATTCCCTTTTAATCTTTTAATAGAACCAATTTTCGCTTGCAAATATATAACATTTTTATAACCTACAAAGTTTGACAATTAGAAAAGTTTTACAAAGTTTCAAATCTAAACATAAAAACATATAGATGTGTAGATATTTTGTACTTTTGCAAAATATTTATATTTACATTTTATACTAACATACTAATATTACTAATTATGAAACAGACTATTGAGACTAAATGGCAAGGAAAGATGAAATTCCTATCGAAAGTTAACAATCACGAAATTATGATGGATGCTGCTGTCGCAAGCGGCGGAGAAGACAGCGGAGTACTTCCAAAACCTTTAATGGTAACTGCATTGGCTGGTTGTACAGGAATGGATGTCGTGTCTATTTTAAACAAAATGAAGGTACAATTCGACGAATTTGACGTAGTTATTGAAGCCGAAATGACCGAAGAACACCCAAAGCATTATACAGCAATGCACATTATATATAAGCTGAAAGGCAATAATATTGATAAAGAAAAAGTTGAAAAAGCCGTCAACTTATCGTTAGAAAAGTATTGTGGGGTAAATCATGTTTACAAGCAAGTAATGAATATCACACATGAGATAGTGATTGGTGATTGGTGAGTGGTGAGTGGTGAGTGGTGAGTGGTGAGTGGTGAGTGGTGAGTGGTGAGTGGTGAGTGGTGAGTGGTCGGTGTTAGTTACGAGTTTTATATTTTCGGTCATTGAGTGCCGATATTGAACGAAGTGAAATATCGGTGTATCGAAATGCCGAAAATAGATGAGTAGTTGGAGTTAGTTACGAGTTACGAGTTACGAGTTAGGAGTATTGAGTTTCTCAACTCTTGACTCAGAACTCTCCCGAAATTTCGGGACAGAACTAACCGCACCCCGTACTAACCAACAGTTATCCAAATTATGCTTTTTTTTTGCAATCAATAAACTTTTACGGTTTTAATTTTGTTTTTTTCATTTTCTTTGCTTGTCCAAAGAAAACGAAACAAAAGAAAAGACACTTTTTACAAGGAATTTTTTATTGCCCTATGGCAATAAAAACCGTATAAAAGAAACTAAATTTCTTACAGGATTCAGAAATTTTAACGTTTCTTTTATACATATTCTGCGTAAAAAGGTTTTTAGTCCCGAAGTTTCGGGATAACCCGCAACATCCCGAAACTTCGGGACAACACGCATCAGACAATGCCCAATAGCTAACAATATTCCAAAAGAGATATACCCTTAAAGCTTATTAAAAAAAACCTTCTTTTTCTTTTCGGATTTAGCCATTTGTGTTGTAAACTATAAGTACAAAAATAATATTTAGGTGATATTAAATTTGTTTATTGGGTAAATAAATGTGTGTTTTATAATTTTATTAGTTGTTTATTTTAAAATTGTTGTATATTTGTTTTGGGGATTAAGTGTCGACGGAAAGCATAGGAAACAAATAACAATATTGAAGCATTGAAAGATAAATAATTATGAAAATATGAAAGTGAAATATTGACCAATAAAATACATACTAAATATGACTAAAATTTTATCTTCAGAAATAATATCTCTAGTTCACCATGTAAAGCTAAACGAAAGTGGTTGGTGGGAAAAATCTATTCAAAACATTTTAATTTCAATTTTTGGAATTAATAAAAATGTGCCACAAAATGAAAATGAGTTATTATCTAATTTAGGAAAAGTGCTTAATTCAGATTTCGATAATAATAGAATTATTAAGCAGTTTGAGTTTTTGAAATTGCATAAAAAAGTTGTAAAGGTATCCGAAGGGCTATATGCTTTATCTGATGAAACATATGAAGATTTTAGATTGTCATTCGATTTTCAAAAAAACATTGAATTTGAAGCTGAAAAAAGATTCAAGGAACTTTGCGGAAAATTATGTCCGGAAATCCAAACAAAAAATTTATGGAGTGAGTTAAATGAACACTTGATTATTCCTTTAATAAGAGAAATTGGAGCTAAAACTTATGAATTAATTAGTGGCGAAAATGCTATTTCAATTGAACAATACGGACAGTTTAATTCATTTCTCTCGCGTTATAATGAAAATAAAGTAAAAATTCAGACATTGCTTCTAAACTATTTTGATTTTAACAATAAATTTGTAAAAAAATATGTCTTGCATCAATTAAACGCGTATTTTTTTGTTGAATCCACAAATCTAAATCAAAAAACGGTAGATAAAGTGTATGCTTTATCGAAATCGCAAACCAATTTGAAAGTCTTTGTTGATACGAACTTTTTATTAACTCTTCTTGATTTACACGATAACCCTTCTAATGAAGCAGCATATTCACTCGTAGAACTACTAGATGAGATAAAAAATCGTGTAAAAGTTAAGTTCTATGTATTACCTGTAACGGTAATGGAGTTTCAAAATCTAATCTCAAAATTTAAAGATTATCTAAAAAAGCTTAAACCATCGTTAAACCAAGCTATAGCTGCTGAAAATACGGAGGATTTTTCTGGTATTATAAAAAAGTATTTTCAGAAGTGTCACGAAAAGGGAATAATGTTAGACGTAGACGATTACTTCGACCCTTATCTAGATAATTTCACAGTAAATATCAGGAAAAAAGGTATTGAAATACAGCAGGACAATATGGATAAATACTCAACAGATATACGGGTTGTTAATGATTTACTAGATCAGGTTGAATATCGATTTGACCGTAACGACAGAGCAGGGAAATATGTAGGACTAAATGAAGAAGAAAAGGAATTGAGAAAGCGAAATATTTATGATAAATTCAATCATGATTGCAAAATGTGGCACTATGTAAAAGATAAACGACCTGCCTACATTGATTCTACAAAAGATGTCGTCAACTGGATTTTAACGTTAGATTTTAGCTTTCTTGAGTATGATAAATATAAGCAATACAGAGACACAAATACCAAAATTAGCATATGTTTGCACCCTAATGAATTTATCTCAATGCTACAATTCTGGGTTCCTAGAACAGAAAAATTTGAAAATGCTATTTTAGGCAATTTTAGATTACCATTTCTATTCAAAGAAGTTGATAGCGAATCTGAAAGAGTGAGCCTTGCTATTTTGAATGCAATGTCCCAGTACGATGATAGTGAAAAGTTTACTAGCGAACTTGTTACAGAAATTCTAACAAATAAGGCTTTACGTCAAAAGATAAAAGTAAGCAACACAGTTGAAGAAAACGCTAAACTTATTAAAGAAGAGATATTTAAAAGATATGAAGTAACTAAACAACTACTTGGTCAAGAGAAAGAAAAAAAAGAAAGCTTGTCAGAAGAACTAAGTTTGGTCAAAAATGAAATTGGAACATTAAATAAAAAGATTGACGAACTTCAAGATAAGACAAACAAGAAAATAGAGAAGGAGCTGGAACTGGTTCGTAATTCGAGAATACAAGAACTTAGTAGCAGAAAGGAAACTCTTAGTGTAAAAATCGAACAAGTTAAAATTCGAATTTCTGATTATGAAGAACAAATTAAGAAAGCTGATATAGAAGTTGAACAAATTAACAAAACATTCAGTACCCTCATTAAGTCTGTTTTCCTGGGTCAATCTAAATATAAGTCTAATCTGAAAGATAAAATCCATAGTAAATACTATGATTCTGAAAAATATAGAAAAATGAAGGATGAATTATCCTCTCTGACCGAAGAGTTTAATAATTTAATAATTCCAAGAATTGATGAGAAAATAATCATTTATTGCGAAAACCAAAACTCAACATTTTTTAATAAACTAAATTTTCAGAATATTCACTTTATACCAGAAAAAAATAGTAGTGGAGTCTTTATACAAACGGTTGCAAATCCAACTCATTTTGGTTTGAGGGATAGGGATTTTCTCACAGACAACGAAATAATGAAATTAAAAAATCAATACAGTAACTATATAATACTTGACTACTACTGCTTTGAAAACTACTTATATCATCCCGATAACATTTCTGAGTTGCAAATAAAAGGCTTTGATAGGGAATTATACGTGCAAGAATTGATTAAGCAGAAAAATTCGAGGTATGATACAATCCTATTGAAACTGACTAATGCAAGAAATGGATATCAGGAATTTAAATTGCCTGACAACAAGTTTCGTGAAAAAGATGAAATTGTTTGTGATTATCTTAAATCAAATGATGTAGAAATATTTTTAAAATCATACAGTCTCAAAACTGAATTTGATAGAACAATTATTGCTGAATTTCAACTATCGCCTGAAAAGCTTTCTTCTACATACTGGTTTAGGAAGAAAATCGAACAATTACTAACATTTTAAAAAATAATATTGTTCAGTAATAAAACAAGAAGTCATATAGACTAAAGCCCAATGACAAGGTTCCTATATATTGACAATGGCTCACAATATCGTAAGGCAGAACACTAGACTGTAACAAAGGTAAAAATCAAGCGAGCAGAAAGTGCCAATTTGAAAAGTATTGCAACTAATAAACTTTATCGTAGGTTGGTGTTGACGTGCTCCAAAATACTCGCCAGCTTTTAGCCTAAACCGTAGGCAGTATTGTACTTCAATTGCTAAACTATCCATATTCCCAAACCAAAATTCCTAAAACTTCAAGAATTTGATAAGTTTTAGGAATTTTGATTATTAACAATATAACTTGTTTATTTTAAAATTGTTGCACAAATGACCGAAGTGTTTCAACTCGTAACCCGTAACACGTAACACGCAACTCGCAACCCGTAACTCGCTCTATCCCCTCGCTTGCTCGATTTTGCAAATAGAGCGTAAGCACGAAATTAATACGCAGCACTTCGGCATTTCGACACCTCGGCTACGCTCGGTGGGCACTAGCTCAATGACCGAAGTGTTTCAACTCCTAACTCCTAACTCATAACTCCTAACTCACCCGTCACTCCCGAATTCTCGGGACAAGCCACCACCATTCACAATCCCTAATTGTTCATTGCTCATTGATAATTGCTAATTGACATCACTCCCACTCAATAGTAGCAGGAGGTTTGGAGCTTATATCGTAAACAACTCTGTTTATGCCTTTAACTTTATTGATTATCAGATTGCTGACATCGGCTAGAAAATCGTAGGGTAGGTGATACCAATCGGCTGTCATGCCATCGGTGGAAGTTACTGCACGAAGTGCAACAACGTTTTCGTAGGTGCGTTCATCACCCATAACTCCGACGCTTTTAATTGGTAACAATATTGCAGCTGCTTGCCAAACTTTTTCGTAAAGTCCGCGTTTTTTCAAAAGGTCGATGAAAATATAATCTGCTTCTTGTATGATTCTAACTTTATCAGCTGTAATATCTCCCAATATCCTGATACCTAAGCCGGGACCGGGGAAAGGATGTCGGTTAAGAATATTCGGGTCTATGTTAAGTTCGGTACCAATTTTTCTGACTTCATCTTTAAAAAGCATTCTGAGCGGTTCAACTAATTTGAGTTTCATATAGTCGGGCAAACCGCCAACATTATGATGACTCTTGATACTTACCGAAGGTCCTTTAACCGAAACCGATTCAATGACATCGGGATAAATTGTGCCTTGTGCTAACCAATTGGCATTGTCAATTTTTTTAGCTTCTTCGTCGAAAACTTCTATAAAAGTCCTACCTATTGCCTTACGCTTAGCTTCGGGGTCGCTTATACCTTTTAAAGCTGTTAAAAATTTATTTCCGGCATCAACGCCTTTTACATTCAAGCCCATGCCTTTGTATGAGTCTAATACAGAACTGAACTCATTTTTACGAAGCAAACCGTTATCAATAAAAATACAGTGCAATTGCTCGCCAATAGCTTTGTGTAGCAAAACAGCACAAACGGTACTATCAACTCCACCGGATAAGCCAAGAATAACATTTTGGTCTCCTACGGTAGTTTTGATTTTGCTTACCATTTCCGAAATGTACGACTTAGGCGTCCAGGTTTGTGCGCATCCGCAAACATCTAAAACAAAATTTTGCAAAATAGCTTTTCCGTCTGTGCTGTGGTACACTTCGGGGTGAAATTGTAATCCGAAAGTGTTTTCGTTGTTGATTTTATAAGCTGCAACCTTAACATCGGCAGTGCTTGCAATAATACTAAAACTGTCGGGGACTTGAGTAATAGTATCGGCGTGGCTCATCCAGACTTGCGAGTTAAGGTCAACATTTTTGAATAAAACGCTATTCTTGTCGATATAACTCAAATTAGCTCTTCCGTACTCTCTTACAGTCGATTTTTCGACTTTTCCACCCAAATTATGAGATAAATACTGAGCTCCGTAGCAAATACCCAAAATAGGATAGCGATTTCTTAACGAATCGATATCTATATTCGGTGCATCTTCATCTAAGACTGAAAAAGGACTTCCCGACAGGATAATTCCTTTTATATTACTACCCAATTTTGGTATTTTGTTATACGGATGAATTTCGCTGTAAACGCTGAGCTCACGTATTCTGCGTGCTATAAGCTGAGTGTATTGCGAACCGAAGTCTAAAATTAATATGGTTTGATTCATATATTTTATCCGGAAAAGTTTATTACTATGCGTTTAATTGCATTAAATAGTTGATATCGGTAGCATTGTCAACTTCCATAGGTTCGGTTCCGTATTTAAAAATACGCATGTTTCGTTTGCCTATGAGTTTTAAATTGTTGTTTTCAAGCGATAGAGCAGTAGCTTCTCTCAATCCTACAACAGTAACTTTTTGATTGATTTCCAAAAATTCCAAAATTCGTTGTTCGCGTGTTTCGCCGCCGTGTCCTTCGGGATTAGCATCTAAATAATGCGGATTTATTTGGAATGGAATTAAATTTAAAGTTTTAAAGCTTTTCGGCTCAATAATTGGCATATCGTTGGTTGTACAAAGTGTAGGACAAGTAATGTTTGAACCTGCACTCCAACCTATGTAAGGCATGCCTTCAAGCGCTTTCTTTCTGATTAATTCAAGCGAACCGTTATCCTGCATAGTTTGTACAAGTCGGAATGTGCTGCCACCACCAACAACTATCGCATCGCACTGATTAATAGCTTCTTCAATGTTATTTTGGGTGTGAACACCAATTATTTCGCAACCGAATTGAGAAAATACGTCGGCAACTTTTTTTGTGTAGTCGTCCCACGTTACAGTTACACCTGCATAAGGGAAGAATAAACATTTTTTTAAATTTTTACGCGAAATAAAATCTTTCAAATAAGGTAGAGTCCAACCGAGATAATTTTCGCCTGCATTTGTAGAGTTACTGAATAATAATAAATTCATTTTTAAATGTGTTTATAAGGTTATTTAATTGTATTTACTTTCACTTTCAAAACTCCAAAAATATGAAATTTGTTAAAATAATTCTCGTTTATAGGCTAAATATTGCGAAAATTAGAGTTAAATTTGTTTACGTGTTACGTGTTACGTGTTACGTGTTACGTGTTACGTGGTTCGGGTTGCGTGGGGCAAAGCAATTTACAATTAACAATGTGCAATTAGCAATTGTTAAATAATAATTGCTAATTGTTCATTACTAATTGCTCATTGCTAAAGCCAACAGCTAACAGCCAAAAGCCAATAGCCAATTAATTCTTTCAATAAAAATAAACCTATTTTTTTTCAAGAATAAAAATTGTATAAGTTTGCACAAAATTAATCATTCAAATGAACAGCGAACATAAAAATCAGACATTAAAAAATATTTCGGGCTTTGCATATCTGTGGATTGCTGCAATTATATGGGGTTTTGCCTTTGTGGCTCAGCGAAAGGGTATGGAAACCATGGGTCCCTTTTATTTTAATGTTTTTAGGTTTTTGCTTGGTGCTGCTACGGTGTTAGCTGTTATATGCATTCGTTCGGGTATTAAATCCATATCAAAGTCTGATTTTAAAATGGGTTTTTATGCCGGTTTGGTATTGTTTATTGCGTCAACATTGCAACAAACCGGAATAGTATATACCGGAGCAGGCAAGGCAGGATTTATTTCGGGTACTTACATTGCATTTGTTCCCTTATTAGGATTGGCATTGGGTCATAAAATTAGCAGAAAAAAATGGATAGGAATTTTGGTAGTACTCATAGGACTTATGATGCTAACATATCAAAAAGGATTTAGGTTGGAGAAAGGCGATATATTGTTGTTCCTGAGTGCAATATGTTGGGCAGTACACATACACGTAATTGACAAATGTTTAAAAAAAGTTCAGCCATTAAACTTGGCATTTGTGCAGTTTTTGATTGCCGGATTGCTGAGTTTTGTGCCTGCGATGATATTTGAAGATGTATCACTAAGCACCATGCAAAGCACATTAATACCTCTTTTATATGCAGGAATTTTATCGGTAGGTATAGCATATACGCTACAAGTAGTTGGACAAAAACTTGTAGAACCTTCGCTTGCAGCTCTGATAATGAGTTTCGAAACAGTATTCGCTTTAGTGGGTGGGTGGTTAGTTTTGCACGAACAGTTTGCCTTAAAAGAAATATTAGGTTGTTTGGTTATGTTTGCAGGTATGTTAATTGTGCAAATTAATTTTCAACAAAAAAATGTTAATAAAATATCGTAAAATATTATTGGTTTAAAAATAAAATAATATTTAATTGTTATCTTTGTGCAATTATAGAAACTAAAACAAAAAAGTCGTGAGTCAGACAATCATCTTTGCAGTAATAGCCTTATCGGGTATAGGCATCTTTGCTGCTTTAATCCTTTACTTTGTAGCACAAAAATTTAAGGTTGTAGAAGATCCTCGCATTGACCTTGTTAGCGATGCGTTGCCCGGTGCAAACTGTGGTGGATGCGGTTATGCAGGTTGCCGAAATTTTGCCGAACAAATTGTAAAAACCGAAAGCCTTGAAGGGCTAAATTGTCCTGTTGGCGGTAGTAAAACTATGAAAACCGTTGGCAATATTATGGGTTTACAAGCTACAGAAAGCGAACCTACGGTTGCTGTTGTTCGTTGTAATGGAAGCAAAGCCAATGCTTCCACTAAAACAATGTATCAGGGAGCAAACAGTTGTTTGTATGCTCAAATGGTTTTTAGCGGAGAGTCGGGGTGCTCGTTCGGCTGTTTGGGTTTAGGCGATTGTGTTGAGAGTTGCTTATTCGATGCTATACATATCAATCCTGAAACCGGTTTGCCTGTAGTTGACGAAGAAAAGTGTACAGCATGCAGTGCTTGCGTTAAGGCATGTCCTCGTAGTATCATTGAGCTTCGACAAAAAGGTGCTAAAGACAGAAGAGTATTTGTATCGTGTGTCAATAAAGAAAAAGGCGCTGTTGCTAAAAAGAATTGCACTGTAGCTTGTATAGGTTGCGGAATATGTGCCAAAACCTGTCCTTTTGATGCTATTACTGTTGAAAACAACCTCGCTTACATTGATTTTGAGAAATGTAAACTATGTCGTAAGTGTGTTGAAGTTTGCCCGACAGGAGCTATATTAGAAGTCAATTTTCCGGCTAAGAAGAAAGTTGAAACAAATAACGAAATAGAAAATACAGAACAAATTGTATCGTAAAATATAAATTAAAAGTTGAATTAATGAAACTTAAAACATTTAGGAAAGGTGGCATACATCCACCCGAAAATAAGTTTGCAAAGAGTATTCCAATAAGCGAATTTCCTATTGTTAGAGAAGTTGTAATACCTTTATCTCAAAATATAGGTAGTCCGTCTAAACCAATAGTTAATAAAGGCGATTTTGTTAAAACAGGTCAGCTAATAGCCGAAGCCTCAGGTTTTGTTTCAGCAAACATCCATTCTTCGGTAACAGGTAAGGTTACTAAAATAGATGAATATATTTCGCAAAGCGGATATAAAACCACAAGCATATTCATTTCAACTGAAGAAGATCAATGGGTTGAAACTGCCGACCTTTCGCCGGATATTATTAATACAACCGATTTAGATGCGGGAGCAATTAACCATAAAATTCAGCAAATGGGAATTGTAGGTCTTGGCGGTGCTACGTTTCCTACCAACGTTAAGTTTGCAATTCCGAAAGATAAAAAAGTTACAACTCTTATTATAAATGGTGCAGAGTGCGAGCCGTATCTCACAGCCGACCACCGACTAATGTTTGAACATCCCGAAGAAGTTATTATTGGAGCTACGGTAATTATGAAAGCAATAGGAGTTGATGAATGTTACATTGGTATAGAAAACAACAAACTCGGTGCTATTGAAGCAATACAAAAAATTGCTCAGAAGTACAAAGGTATACAGGTAGTTCCATTAAAAGTAAAATATCCGCAAGGAGCAGAAAAACAGCTTATAAAATCTATCACAGGCAAGGAAGTGCCTTCTGGAAAACTACCGTTTGAAGTTGGTTGCGTTGTTTCAAATGTTGGAACTACGTATGCTATTTATCAGGCTGTTATGAAAAACATTCCTCTAATTAAGCGTATTGTAACTGTTGCTAGCAAATCTTTGGATAAATCGTATAATTTTACGATTAGAATAGGTACCCCAATAAATGACATTATAACCCATATTGGCGGTCTGCCAAACAATACGTATAAAGTTGTTAGCGGTGGTCCTATGATGGGGAAGGCGGTTTTTTCAACAGAAGCTGTTGTTGCAAAAGGTACTTCAGGGATTTTGTTTCTCAACGAAAAAGATTCAGCTAGAAAAACTGAAGTCAATTGCATACGTTGTGCCAAATGTGTTAGAGCCTGTCCTATGGGTCTAGAACCTTATTTATTAGAAAAATTAGCAATAGTTAAAAATTGGGAATTAGCAGAAAATAACGACATTATGGATTGTGTTGAATGCGGTAGCTGCCAGTTCGTTTGCCCTGCCCATCGTCCGCTACTTGATTACATTAGAGTTGGAAAAAATACTGTTGGAAAAATAATTAGAAACAGAAAAAATTAACATATGAATATGCTTACAATATCAGGTTCACCTCACATACACGATAATCAGAATGTGCCAAAAATGATGTGGAATGTCGTATTGGCTCTCGTTCCTGCATTATTTGTTGCGGTAATGTTTTTCGGAATATCATCACTTATTGTAACAGCTGTATCCGTTGTATCTTGTGTTGCAGTTGAATATTTAATAACCAAATTCCTATTAAAAAAGCCTAACACTATTTCCGATGGGTCAGCCGTGATAACCGGAATTTTATTAGCATTTAATGTTCCATCGAGTTTGCCTTTGTGGCAAATAGTAATTGGGGCTATTGTAGCAATAGGTATTGCCAAAATGTCGTTTGGCGGTTTAGGAAACAACCCGTTTCATCCGGCTTTGGTAGGACGTGTATTTTTGTTAATATCTTTTCCTGCCGATATGACTACCTTTCCTGCGCCAACCAATCAATTTTTTCCCGCAGCTGACGCTTATTCGGGTGCTACATCACTAACATTGGTTAAAGAAGGTCTTAAAGCAGGCAAAACAATCGAAGCAATAATGCAAGAAATGCCGGGATATATGCAGTTTCTTGTAGGTGAAAGAGCCGGTTCGCTTGGCGAAATGTCGGTTATAGCCCTCGTACTTGGCGGATTATATCTACTAATACGGAAAGTTATTACTTGGCATATTCCATTTTCTTATATCTTCACAGTCTTTTGTTTTACAGGAATATTGTGGCTAATCAACCCCGACTTATATATTAATCCCTTATTTCACATACTAACAGGGGGTTTGTTTTTAGGAGCAATATTTATGGCAACCGATTTGGTAACAACGCCAATGTCAAATGTTGGTATGTTGATTTTTGGGGTAGGATGCGGAGTTATAACTGTGCTGATAAGGGTCTGGGGAGCATATCCCGACGGGGTATCGTTTGCTATATTAATTATGAATGCATTTACTCCGCTTATCAACAGAGGTTTTAAGCCTAAGCGATTCGGTAAAGTTAAAAATGTAAAAATTAAATCTTAAATAAATTACAATGAGCAAGAAATTACCTTCAACATTACCAAATATGGTTCTTTCGTTAGTTATAATTACTGCTGTTGTAGCTATGGCTCTAAGTTTTGTTTATGGCGTAACTCAAGAGCCTATACAAAAAACTAATAGGGAAAGGGAAGTAGGAGCTATAAAAAACGTAATTCCAAACTTTGATAATGACCCAACTCTAAATCCTCAAACTATCAATGACATATTGATATATGTAGGTATGAGTGGAACTGATACTGTGGGATACGCGATAAAAACGTATACCAATATGGGCTACGGCGGCAGATTCGACTTGATGGTCGGATTCAATCCCGATTGTAGCATAAACAAAATAGTTGTTTTAGGTCATAACGAAACTCCCGGATTGGGCTCAAAAATGACGGAAGATGGTTTTATGAAACAGTTTTCGGGTCTGAAAATTAAAGAGCTTCCGAATAGCAATTTGGGTGTTAAAAAAGACGGTGGAACAATTGATGCAATAACTGCTTCAACAGTAACAACTAGAGCCTTCTGCGACGGAGTCCAAAAAGCTTACAACGCATTACAAGAATTATTAAATAAAAATGTCTAAGCATAGTAATAAAATATACTAAAATGAATAATGTTAAACAATTTACTAAAGGCATAATAAAAGAGAATCCGGCTTTTGTTCTAGTGTTGGGAACCTGTCCGACATTAGCCGTTACAACTTCTGCCACAAACGGACTGGGTATGGGATTAGCTACGACCTTTGTTTTATTATGCTCGAATGTACTTATTTCTGCATTAAAAAACTTTATACCCGACAAAGTTCGTATAGTAGCGTTTATTACCGTAATCGCTGCTTTTGTTACTATTGTCGATTTGTCTATGAAAGCGTACCTTCCGGATTTATACAATTCGTTGGGAATCTTTATTCCCCTAATTGTTGTAAACTGCATTATTTTGGGACGTGCCGAAGCCTTTGCTCAGAATAATAAAATAATCCCTTCAATGTTAGACGGATTGGGAATGGGAATAGGTTTTACTCTGGCTCTTGTACTTATGGGTAGTTTTAGAGAAATTTTAGGCAACGGTAGTATATTTGATATAAGACTGCTTCCTGCCGATGCCACAACCATACTGCTATTCGTTTTGCCTCCGGGAGCATTTTTCACTTTCGGCTACTTAATAGCATTAACAAAAGTGTTTAGAAAGAATTAGATATAACTCGCAATTTATAAAAACAATAAAAAATTAAAATCGTAAAAAAACATGGATATTATTAAAATTATAATTGTAGCCTTATTAGTCAACAATGTTGTATTGGTGCAATTTTTAGGGATATGTCCTTTTTTGGGAGTGTCTAACAAAGTCAACACTTCGCTTGGCATGGGAATGGCTGTTGTTTTTGTAATGGCTATGGCGAATTTGGTAACGTATCTGGTTCACAACTTCATTTTGATTCCGTTGCATATTGAGTTTCTGCAAACAATATCATTTATTTTAATAATTGCATTTTTAGTGCAAGTAGTAGAAATAATATTAAAGAAATCTGCACCGGCTTTGTATCAAGCTCTGGGAATATTTTTACCACTTATAACGACCAACTGCGCTGTATTAGGTATAGCAATTTTGGCAATTCAAAAAGACTTTAACTTAATCGAAAGCGTTGTGTATTCGTCAGCAACGGCACTTGGTTTCACTCTTGCATTGGTGCTTCTTGCAGGCATTCGCGAGCAGTTAGAACTTGTAGCTATTCCCGAAAAAATGAAAGGTCATCCTATTGTGCTCATTACGGCAGGTCTGCTTTCTATGGCTTTCATGGGATTTGCAGGTTTGATAAAATAATTTATATTTGAAAATTATCTAAGTATTCTGTTTACCTTTGTTGCATGATTATTACAGATAAAATTTTAGAAGCTAAAAACGCCTACATTTATCAAAAGGATATACTCATTCTTTCTGATGTTAATATTAGCATAAACAAAGGCGAATTTGTGTATTTGGTCGGGAAAACCGGAACAGGGAAAAGCAGCCTGCTTAAAACTATTTATGCCGATATTCCTCTTTTACAAGGCGAAATTAATGTTTCGGGAGTAAATTTATTTGAACTGAAACGCAAAGAAATTCCATTTTTAAGACGCAAATTAGGAATTGTTTTCCAGGATTTTCAGTTGCTATACGACCGTTCGGTTAACGACAATTTGCTATTTGTTATGCGTGCTACAGGTTGGAAAAAGCAAGAAGCTATGCGATACAGACTCAACGAAGTATTGGACAAAGTCGGTCTTATTACCAAAGGTTTCAAAAAACCTCACGAGCTTTCGGGTGGCGAACAACAACGTGTAGCCATTGCACGAGCATTAATCAACGATCCGGAGCTAATTTTAGCCGACGAACCCACAGGAAACCTTGACCCCGAAACTTCTTACGAAATTATGAATATTTTGTACGATATCAGCAAATCGGGTAGGGCAGTATTTATGGCTACGCACAATTACCAACTGCTACAACAGTTTCCTGCCAGAATTTTAAGGTGCGATAGGGGTAAAGTTGATGACGTTAGATTTGAAGATTTATAATAACGTCTCTTTTATTTCCGAAACCAATTTTTCGGCATTTCTTTTATTACTATAGTTTTCAGATAATATCGTTTTGCGTTTTTCAATGTTCGAAACGCTAAATTCCGTATTCATGTAATTGTTAATTTTAGAAATTATTTCACTCGGATTATTGGCAGTAATACATAAATTTTCAAGTCCTGTTCCGCTTAGCATTTTATCGTTGCAAATAACGTATCTTCCTGAATATAAGGTATTTAAAAGTTTGAGTTTTAAACCTGTTGCCTGAAATGTAAACATAATATGTATTTGTGCATCGGAAATCAAATTTTGCATGGTCTGACTGTCAGGACTTTCGACAAGTTCAATGTTATTGCATGTCGCAACTTTGTTTTTTAATCGCTGACTAGGATTTAAACCTGCAATGACAAATTTTGTATCGGGCATTTGCTCAAAAACATTTGTTATCAAGTAAATAGCGGCTTTTTCGTTTTCGGCAACCGACAAATTGCCGTGATACAAAACATAATCGCCTCTGCCGACTTTGCATATTACTTCATTATTGGCATGAAAGCTAGGAAGATACACGACCTTATTTTCCTGAAATTTGTTTTGCAAATAATCGTAATCGCTTTTTGAAACTACAAACATCAGCTTTGAGTGCATAAGTTGTTTTTCAAAACACTTAAGTTTCAGACTTTCAATAAAATAGAATAGCTTTTTGTAAATCTTATTTTCGGCTTTGCACAACTGCATGTAATAATGATGTTCTATATTACTTTCGCGATAAATTAACAGTCTATCTTTGAGCTTTTCATTGTTGATGTAATAACAACAATGCATTCCTTCAAAAAGAATAGGAGCGTCATCAGCCAATAAATTATTAAGCAGCTTTTCCGATTTCCGACTTAAAACTATATAAGGCGTTTTGCAAAAATTGAGCAAAGGGTTGGTGTTTCTGTCATAATAGTAAACTTTTTCGCAAAAATTGTTCAGCTCAGGGTCGGGCAAACGGTCGTAAACAAAGCAGTGCAAATGGATTTTTATTCCTAATTCGTGCAAATGTTTAAGTTTGTAGTATACGTCAATAACACCGCCGTAATTAGGTGGCGAAGGCACATTAAACGAAACTATATGTACATGATTAAACAAAATTCTCAAAAATTTTTATTAATGTTTGCTTTTCTGTTTCCCAATTCAAAGACTGTTTAGCCGTAACGCAATTTTTTGCAAATATACCTAATTGTTCTTTGTTGCTAAGCATTTTGTTTGCAGTATAAACAATATCTTCTGTACTGTGGCTTGGTAATATACAACCGATTTGATATTCGTTTACAATTTTACTCACTTCAGCCAAATTGGAAGCCATAACGGGAAGTTCGGCATAAATATAGTCGAATAGCTTATTGGGTAAGCTGTAGCGGTAATTTACATTTGTATCTTTATCTATGGATAAACCAATGGTTGCATTTTTAGTGTAGCTGTACAATTCTTCCTTTGTCATTCGGTCTATGAACCAAATTTTGTCTTCCAATTTCATGTCGGAAACCATGTTCTTTAATTTCGGGATAACATCGCCGGAGCCTATAATCAATAACAAAGCATCAATTTTTGGCATTGCCTGTACGAGTTCTTCCGCACCTCTATCTATATTTATTCCTGCTCCTTGTAGCAGTAGAATAGGAGTGCTTTCAGGCAAATCAAGCTCCTTTCTGCTTTTGATTTTATCAACAATAATAGGTTGGGGGATATTCCTTACAACTTCAAATTTAACATTGTATTTCTGGTAAAATAAATCACTAATGCCATTGCTGACTGTAATCAAGTGTTTTAAGTTGGGTACGGTTTTTCTTTCAATAAACTTCCAAATATTTTGTACGGTTTTTCTGCCTGTAAGTTCGGGTGTTTCGGTATAGTACTCATGCGAGTCGTAGACCAAATTTGTACGCTTAATTTTATGAATGAGATAATTTGGCAAAAGAGTATCTAAATCGTTGCTTACCAACAAATCAAACCTGTTAAAACACAGAAACAAAAACAAGCGGATATTGTATTCGGCATAGAACAAAGGTCCCTTCTCAAAAATAAGCTTCATTCGTTTGGTTTTGTATTTCCTTTCAGGCATTGGCGGACTTTTACGTCTTTTTCTGCCAATCATAACAACTTCAAAACCCATATCAAAAAGTACATCGGCGGTCTTGGCTATACGGTTGTCGCTAACCAAGTCGTTTGTTACCGATATTAATACTTTTTTTTTCATCGCTACGTTTATTAAAAATATAACTACTTTTGTTTAAAATTATTATATCAGTTTACCTATGATTACTCTTGCCGAAAATTTTAATTTAAAAAATTACAATACTTTTAATCTTGACTACATCTCACGATACTTCTATTCTGTAAACAACAGAGATCAAATATCCGAACTTGTTAATCATAAAATATTTGATAATTTTTCGGCAAAGTTATTTATTTTAAGTGGTGGCAGCAACATTTTGTTAACAAAAAATTTTGATGGACTGATGTTGCACATTAACACAAAAGGTTGGCAGATATTAAACAAGACCGATAAAAACATCATTGTTAAGGTTGAAGCCGGCGAAGTGTGGCACGATTTTGTTACTTGGGCTGTTAATAACGGCTACGGCGGTGTAGAGAATTTGGCTCTAATTCCCGGAAAAGTCGGAGCTTCGCCAATACAAAATATTGGTGCATACGGTGTTGAAGCTAAAGATGTTATAGAAGAAGTAGAATTTTTAAATCTGAATACTTTAAAAACCGAAGTTATAGGCAAATCCGACTGCGATTTTGCTTATCGTTCGTCTATTTTCAAAACAAAACTTAAAGGTCAATTTATTATTACTTCGGTTACGTTTAAGCTCAGTTTAAATAGTGCAGTTAACACGAGTTATGGCAATATTAACGGCTATTTGAGCCAGCAAGGAATTACAAATCCGGATATAAAAGATGTTTACAGCGCAGTTATTGCCATAAGGCAAGAGAAACTGCCTGATACCGATGTTTTGGGCAATGCAGGTAGTTTTTTCAAAAATCCTATTATAGATAACGAACATTTGCAAAAACTGTTGAAAGAATATCCCAATATGCCATATTATAAGCAGGGAAATGACACTTCAAAACTAGCAGCAGCTTGGCTTATAGATACTTGCGGTTTTAAAGGAAAACGCTTCGGTAATGTAGGCGTGTACGACAAACAAGCATTAATTCTTGTGCATTACGGCGATGCTCAAGGTAGCGATATAGTCAAATTAGCAGAAAATATTATAAGCACAGTTTACGATAGATTTAACGTAACACTAAGTCCGGAAGTTAATATTATAACTTAAAATACGTGTTCTGTGGTTTTACTCTTCAATAGCTTTCATAGCACAAGCCCAAAGCTTTTGAGCCGATTTTTCCCAAGAGTAATTTTCTAATCGTTTTGTACCTTTTTCTATCAAACTTAGTCGGAGCGAATCGTTGTTGGCAACAGTAATTAAAGCATTTTTTATACTATCAACAGAGTAGGGGTCGCACAAAATAGCTGCATCGCCGGCAATTTCGGGCATTGAAGTGATATTTGAAGTAATTACAGGCACGTTGCAAGCAAAACTCTCAACAATAGGAATACCAAAGCCTTCAAACAACGATACGTAAACACTAGCCAAAGCCGAACCTATCAACAAAACAAGTTCGTCGTCGGGAACTCTGCCTGTAAACACAACATTGTCTTTGTGTTTCATGTTATTGTACACGTTGTTTATTTCGCTTGTCCACCACATTTTTCTGCCAACTACAACTAACTTGGCTTTTCTGGGGCTTTCGGAGCAAAACTCATCATAAGCCAAAAACAATCTGCTTAGGTTTTTACGCGGGTGCATTGAGCCGACAAATACAAAGTATTCATCACCATCGGTGTATTTTTCTTTTGTGTTTTTGCGTTCCGAAAAAACACTTGGTACAAATTTCTCGTTTGCTCCATTGCCCACAACGTCAATCTTATCAAGGACGTAATTGTATATTCTGGCAATATCTTGCTTTGAAAATTCAGAAACGGTAGCAACTCTAACCGCTCTTTTCACGCTGGCAGGTATGTTTTTCTTGTAAAATTTTAAATAAATTTTTGGTAAGTCGTCGGGATTGTGCTCAAAATTCAAATCGTGAATAACCGAAAGTTGCTTTACTTTTGTGTTAGCCGACAAAATTCCATCGGTAGATATAAACAAATCGGGTTTTAATCTTTTAAAAACCAAAGGTAAACAATAATGAAACCAAATATTAGTCAGTATAGGACGCCTTGTAGGAACAGGCACTACAACGGGTTTAACATTATCGGAAAATATATACTCAGAATTGTAACACCTGTCGAACAAAAAATAAAACGTGTGTTCCGGATTTTCCTGAACAATTATTTTCATAGTCTCGCGAGTAAACATGCCTATGCCGTCTATCTTGTCCGGAAGTAATAATCGTGTATTAACTGCTATTTTCAAATCTATTAGTTTTTATGTTGCAAATTTAATAAATTTTTATCTAAAAAAGATATCGGACTGTAAAAATACAAAATATTTATTTGGCTGTTAGCGGTACGTGTTGCGTGTTGCGTGTTGCGTGTTGCGTGTGTTGAGTATTTCAATTTCATCACCCATCACTCATCACTCATCACTCATCACCAATCACCAGTCACCATTTATCAGCCTAGCAATGATTTTAAATACATAATTATCGTTATTGTAAATAAAAACACTTGCAAATTAAGATTTTGTTTACTTTTGACGTTTGTTTTATTTCAAACAAAAATGTTTAAACGAAAATTTGTAACTAATTTAATATTTCTGCTTTTACTGAATTTCTTGGTAAAACCCATATGGATATTCGGTATTGACAGGACTGTTCAAAATATAGTTTCGCCCGAACAGTACGGCTTGTACTTTTCTATACTTAACTTTTCTTTCCTTTTCAATATTATTTTAGATTTTGGGATTACAAATTTTAACAACAGAAACATTGCACAAAACAGTTTCCTTCTGAATAAACACTTTAGCAGCTTAATAGTTATAAGGTTTATTTTGGGAATGATTTACTTTGTTCTTATCTATATTGTAGCCCTTATTATCGGTTACGATAAGCAACATTTGTATTTCTTGTTTTTCTTAGCGCTAAATCAATTTTTAGCTTCGCTGATATTGTATCTAAGGTCGAATATTTCTGGTTTGTTGATGTTTAAAACCGATAGTATTATTTCTGTGTTAGACCGAACCCTAATGATAATAATATGTAGCGTTTTGATTTGGGGCAGAATAACCGAAAAGCAATTTGATATACTTTGGTTTATTTACGCACAAACCGCTTCGTACGTACTAACGGCTTTGGTTGCCTTTATAATAGTAGCGGTAAAATCTAAATTCAGAAGACTTACTTGGAATTACACCTTTTTCTTGGTAATACTGAAAAAAAGTCTGCCTTTCGCATTATTGGTACTACTAATGTCTTTTTACAATCGTATTGATGCCGTTATGTTAGAAAGACTATTGGGAGATAACTTGGGAACAAGTCAGGCAAACGTTTACGGAAAGGCATTCCGATGGTTGGAAGCTGTGAACATGGTTTCTTATTTATTCTCGGTTCTTTTATTACCGATTTTTTCAAGATTAATAAAAGAAAGACAATCAGTTAACGAAATAATCAAAACTTCATTTATATTGCTCTTTACATTTGTAATTATTGCAGGCATTCAGTCATCATTTTACGGAAAAGATATTATCGATTTATTATATTATAGTCAGCAAGCCGAATCTACAGCTGTTTTCAGAATAATAATATTGTGCTGTATTCCGGTCGGCATGGTTTATATTTTCGGGACACTTCTGACGGCAAATAACAACCTGCGTGAACTCAATATTGTATCGGCTATTGCATTGATTATAAACTTGATAATAAATCTGATACTAATACCTAAGTACATGGCTTTGGGTTCGGCTGTAGCAAGTGTTTCAACACAGTTTTTTACGGCAATTGTTCAAATTATTTTGGTGATAAAAATTTTTAAAATCAAAATTTCAAAAATGTTTATTGCAAGAGTTACAGCTTTTGTATTATCTGTAATTGCTGTAAATGTCGTGTTCAAGTACATTGATTATAATTGGATTGCCGAATTTTTAATAGTAGGATTAATTTCTCTATTATTAGCGGTTTTATTGGGCTTGTTCAACCTAAAATCATTTGCAATGCTTATCAAAAGCAGAGAGAGCGAAAATTAACAAAAATTAATTTCATAATCAAAGACAAAAGGTCATAAAAACAACAAATGGTATTATCTTTGTGCCAAAACGTACACAGTTACAATTACATAAATATTAACTATAAATCACTAATAATACTAAGAAATGAAGACAGACATTCAAATAGCTAGAGAAACTAAACTTGAAAAAATTAAAAATGTAGCTCAACAATTAGGAGTTTGTAAGGAAGATGTTCAAAATTACGGTCCGTATATGGCTAAACTGCCGGTACGACTTATAGACGAAGAAAAAGTAGCCGAAAGTAATTTGATATTGGTTACCGCTATAACACCGACTAAGAAAGGTATTGGAAAAACAACGATGTCGATAAGTTTGGCTTTAGGACTTAACAAAATAGGAAAAAAGGCAATAGTTACCCTACGTGAACCTTCGTTAGGACCTGTGTTCGGTATGAAGGGCGGGGCAGCCGGTGGTGGTTATTCGCAAGTATTGCCAATGGAAAATATAAACTTGCATTTTACAGGCGATTTTCATGCTGTAACTTCGGCTCACAACACTATTTCGGCTATACTTGATAATTACATTTGGCGAAACAGAACGGGCAATAAAGCTTTAAAAGAAGTAGTTTGGAAACGAGTTCTTGATGTTAACGACCGTAATTTACGCAATGTGGTTACAGGCTTAGGAGCATCAAATGGTGTTCCAATGGAGTCGGGATTTGATATTACAGCCGCATCGGAACTTATGGCTATTTTATGCCTTGCAGTAGATGAAGTCGATTTGGAAAGACGTATTGGCGATATATTGCTAGGATATACCTTCGACGGAGAACCGTTTAAAGTAAGAGACCTTGAAATTGAAGGAGCTATAACTGTTTTGATGAAAGATGCTATTTCGCCTAACTTGGTTCAAACTACCGAAAACACTCCGGCTTTCGTTCATGGTGGACCTTTCGCCAATATTGCACACGGTTGCAACTCTGTTTTGGCTACAAAAATGGCTATGACTTATGGCGAATACGTTATCACAGAAGCAGGCTTCGGAGCCGACTTGGGTGCTGAAAAATTCTTTAATATCAAATGTCGCAAAAACAACCTTAAACCTAAACTCACTGTTATTGTTGTTACTGCACAGGGACTCAAAATGCACGGCGATGTACCTATAAATGAAATTGAAAAGGAAAACATTGAAGGTCTTAAAAAAGGATTTGAGAACTTGCAAAAACACTTAGATAATCTTAAAAATTTCGGACAAAGTGTAGTTGTTGCTCTTAATAAATTCCATACCGATACAGAGAAAGAATTAAAACTTATTGAAGAGTTTTGTCGTAACCAAAATGTGCCTTTTGCTATAAACGAAGGATTTGCCAAAGGTGGCGAAGGTGCTATTGACATGGCTAAATTGGTAGTTGACGTTATTGAAAACAATCCATCGAAAGATTTGATTTATACATACGATGATGACGACTCTATTGAAACTAAGGTTAATAAAATTGCTCTTAATATTTACGGAGCTAAAAATGTTGTTTTCAACGAAAAAGCTCTCAAGATACTTGGTAAAATAAGGGGTACAGAATTGGAAAAAATGCCCGTATGTATAGCCAAAACACAATTTTCATTCTCAGCCGACCCGAAACAATATGGTGTTGCAAAAGACTTTACTTTTAAAATCAACGATATTGTAATTAACAACGGTTCGGAATTTATTGTAGCTATTGCCGGTGAAATGATGCGTATTCCCGGACTACCAAAGGAACCGCAAGCTAAAAACATTAAAATTGTTGATGGAAATATTGAAGGATTGAGCTAAGTGGTTTTTATTCTAAACATTTATTATACTATTACTGTCTGATTGGTGATTGGT
>JAQVEX010000020.1 GCA_028697555.1 Lentimicrobiaceae bacterium
CCTTTTTACGCAGAATATGTATAAAAGAAACGTTAAAAATTTCTGAATCCCTGTAAGAAATTTAGTTTCTTTTATACGGTTTTTATTGCCTAAAGGCAATAAAAAATTCCTTGTAAAAAGTGTCTTTTCTTTTGTTTCGTTTTCTTTGGACAAGCAAAGAAAATGAAAGAAACAAAATTGAAACCTAAAAGTTTATTAATTACAGAAAAAGCCTAATTGTGGTTGCTATTGCTACACGTTACTTGTTAATGTCGGAGAAAAAAGCATGTATGTTTTCTACAACATAATCGATTTCGTCGTACGTTAAAGAATAATACATTGGTAAACGCAGCAAGCAAGAAGTAAACATTTGGCTGTTTTTAAGTTGTGTAGCACTGGGATTTACAGCCTTATAATAAGGACTTTGGTGTAAACTTAAATAATGAAATAGCGCATATATATTTTTCGACTTCAAATAATCGGCTAATTTGGCACGTATTTCGTTGGAAGGCAGAATAATATAAAATATATGTCCGTTTTTTGTCGAAAATTCAGGAATATCGGGCAGTTTAAACGAATACTTGCTGGCAATATCAATTAAACTATCGTAGTAATAGTTGAATAATTTTATGCGTTTTTGCTGTATTCTGTCGATGATTTCCAATTGTCCGAACAAAAAAGCAGCTGTTAAATCCGAAGGTAGAAACGATGAGCCAACATCAATCCATTGATAACAAGGCACTTCCCCACGGTTAAATGATGCTCGGTTTGTTCCTTTTTCCCAAATTATTTCGGCACGCTCGTAAAACTTTTTGTTGTTTATAGCCAACATTCCGCCTTCGCCGGTTATAATAATTTTGGTTTCGTGAAACGAAAATGTAGCCATATCGCCGAATGTACCTAAGTATTTGTCCTTATACTTCGATTCTATTGCATGAGCGGCATCTTCTATTAAAATTAAATTGTGCTTTTTTGCTATAGCAACAATTTTGTCCATATTGCATGCAAAACCTGCGTAGTGAACGATAACCAACGCCTTTGTCTTATCGGTAATTAAGCTTTCGATTTTGTCAGAGTCAATGTTGGGATTGTTTGGCAAGCTGTCGGCAAAAACTATTTTTGCACCTCTAAGAGCGAAGGCATTGGCTGTTGAAACGTAAGTGTATGAAGGAACAATTACCTCATCGCCCGATTTAATATCGGCAAGAATTGCAGACATTTCCAATGCGGCTGTACAGGAATTTGTAAGCAGTACTTTTCCAAAACCGTAGCGGTCTTCAAAGTATTTTTGGCATCTTTGGGTGTATTCGCCATTGCCTGACAAATGCCCTTTTGAAATGACCTTGGCTATATGTATTGCCTCGTTGCCACTAACGTATGGCTTGTTAAACGGAATATGCATTGCTTTGTTATATTTTGCAAAGGTAAGCTAAATTATTAAAATTAAATGGTTTGATTAGTTTTTTAGCCTTTGGCTGTTGGCTTTTGGCTGTTGGCTAAGTTTAGCTAATAGCCCCGAAGTTTCGGGGCTAAAGGCTAAGAGCCAAAATTAACAACAAAAAAACCGCTTCATTAAAAAACGAAACGGTTTCAGAAACTATAAAAAATAAAAGTATATGATATGTATTAAGTATTATTTTTCGGGATTAAGCAATACCTTATCAATAGCTTCGACAAGTTGTGGCTTTGGTAAAGCTCCCATTGCCATTTGGGGATGTCCTTCGGCTGGACAAAACAACAAAGATGGAATACTTCTAATTCCAAAAGCTGCCGCTAGCTCCTGCTCTACTTCGGTATTTACTTTATAAATGTTGATTTTTCCTTCGTATTCTTTGGAAAGTTCTTCCAAAACAGGTGCTATCATTTTGCAAGGACCACACCAATCGGCGTAAAAATCAATTAAACAAGGTAATTTGCCTTCAAATTTCCATTCTTCGTTTTGTTCGTAATTAAAAACTTTTTCCAAAAAAGTTTGTTTAGTTAAATGTTCCATAGTATCGTTAGTGTTATTAGTATTATTAGTATTTTAGTATTATATTAGTTGTTATTTAGTAGAAAATCTTTTACAATAGCTTCAAATTGTTCTTTGGGTAATGCTCCCTGCGACATTTGCGGATTGCCTTGCATTGGGCAGTACAAAACGCTTGGAAGATTTCGTATTCCTAAACTTCCTGCAAGTTCGCGTTGTACGTCGGTATCAACTTTGTAAATGACAATTTGACCTTTGTAAGTTTCGGCAAGTTCTTCCATAATTGGTGCTATCATTTTGCAAGGACGACACCAATCGGCGTAGAAATCGATGATACAAGGCTTGTCGCCTTTATAAACCCACTCGTTGCCGTTTGTAGTGTAGTCGAATACTTTATCTATGAACATTTGTTTGTCCATATTAATCACTTTTCCTTCAACTGCAACAGCTTGGCTTTTGGGGGTTTCCTGTTGTTCAGGTTCTTTGCTCGGACTTTGCGAATTGCCGCAACTTGCTATACCAAGCATTAAAATTACAAGGGTTGTTATTATTAATCTGTTCTGTTTCATACGTTATTTATTTTGATTTGAATATATGTTAACTTGCTGTTGGCTTTTAGCTCTTAGCCGTTGCCTGTTAGTTATTGGCTGTCAGTTTAGCTAAGGGCTAATGGCTACTTACCTAATATACTCTATATTCCGACTCATAGTTTGGTTGTTCCATATAGTTATTAGATTTCGTTAATTATTTTTATTGTCATTTATTGGTTTGCAAAATTAATATTATTTACAAATGTAGCACAAAAATATCACCATTTTTTTGTACTTTTGCTAAATATTAAAATTCTTTAACAATTATCATGCTAAAAAACATCAAAAAAAATAATAACACAAGTGTCAACTTCAGCGACTTATTTGAAGACGTTACTATCGACAATTTTGATGATATTTACAAAACTGATTTGGATTGCAAACGCACTTTGGCTGATATAAAATGGAAGGACGGATTTGTGTGCAGGCATTGCGGTCATACGAATTTTTGTTCCGGCTCCGATGACTATTCAAGACGATGCACTCGCTGCAAGCGACAGGAATCGGCTACTGCACATACGGTTTTTCATTCGTGTAAAATTAATTTGCCCGAAGCTTTTAAAATTGCTTTTATGGTTTGCTGCGACCCGAATATTTCAGCTAAACATATCTCGGATTTGCTTGATAAAAGGCACATGACTTGCCTGAATTTTAAAAAAAAGGTTTTGGATTGTAAGCAGGGGGTTGTTAATGATGATTAGTTATTGGCTGTTAGCCGTTGGCTGGTGTTGTTGCGAGTTATCCCGAAGTTTCGGGACGGGGTGCGAGTTATCCCGAAACACGATACACGAACCACGCAACACGCAACCCGGAACACGCACCTATTTGATACTATGTATAAACTGCCTTACTTTTTCGGGGAAAAGCAAAACCGACGATAGTGACAAAATTAAAACCGCATAGAAAAACTGAAGTTCGAAAGAGAATTTTTTTACAATTACCAAAAACGGATATATAATATTGTAAAAGATGTTGTAGGCATAATTGCTTAGAGTAGTCAATAGTTTGTTGGCAAGGTATAAAATGCTTTGTAAATCTACTCTTACGAATACAAATGTTAACACTATAACGGCAATAGCAAAGACAATAGCAGCAGATAGAAGTAACTTTTTGGCTAACAATAAATTATGCCGTGGACTGTAATTGTACGCCGGCAGTTTGTTTATGCTGTCCATAATATTGTTGTTAAGCCTATTGCCGACTTTTTCAATATCTACCAATTTCGCAATTTTGCGAAAATCACTATATGTATTTTTGTCTGTTTTTTTCATTGTCTTCATTTTATCCAACACTTAAAATTATTCGGTTGTCATTAATTGATATAATTTTTTCCTCATGCGATGCAACTTAACTTTAACGTTAGCTTCCGAAAGATCGGTGATTTTTGCAATATCGGCAATGCTTATATCATCGTTATAGAACAGCGTAATAATAACCTGTTCGTCTTCGGGCAATTGCTTTACAGCCCAATTCAACTTTTCTGCAGTTTGCTCGTTTTCATCAATTTCCATCAGTTCGGTTTCTTCGTAAAGCGAGTTGTCTTTAATCTCAGAATTGTCGTCGTACAAATTCCTATACACCTTACTGTTACTGTGATTAATAGCCATGTTATATACAATTCGGTACAACCAAGTACTAAATTTCGATTTCTTTTTAAAAGTATGCAGAACATTGTAAGCTTTAATAAACGCTTCCTGAACTATTTCCTCGGCTTCGGTTTCGTTTTTTACAATTTTTAAAGCTACACTGTACGACATACTGCTATGCCTCTCGACTAAATACCTATAATCGTTGCGGTTTCCGCTCAAAACGCTGTCGATGTAGTAATAATCGCTGTGCTGTTGTGGCATATTTTGTTTATATATTCTGTTTGACAACACTTAGCATAAAAGGTTACAAAAAAATCGAATTTTTTGTCAGACTAACGGCAAATTATCTATCTATGAATTGTATCTCTCTGAGATTCCATTTGTTCCCGTCGAAGTGGGCAAGCTCCTTTATTCCGAATTGTTTCAACAATTTTTCGGCATAATCGAAACCCAAAACAAGCTCTTCGGGCAGATGTGCATCGGAGCTTACAATCATTGGGATATTCATTTCGTGTAGTGTTTTAATTATTTCGGGACTTGGAAATGTTGTGTCCGAACGCTTTTGGTACAAACCTCTTGTGTTTATTTCGACAATTAAGTTTTTTTGTTTTATCAGTTCTATGGTTTCGGCTACAAGATGTTTGTACCATTTTTCGTCTTCCGAAAAAAATCTGTTTCGGTTGTGCATTTTTATCTTGTCGAAATGAGCAATTATTTCAAACTCTTGATTTTCAATCATTTCATTGGTTTGATAATAAAATGTTCTGACGGCTTTTTTGATATCGTTATCAAACAAATCTTTCAAACCTTGATCGTAAACTTTATAGTCGGGACCGTCGGTAAACCATAATTCGCCATTACTCGCTTTTACCATGTGCACACCTCCTATAAGGAAATCAGTACACATTTCGTTTTTATTAAAACTGAAATCTCTGGAAATGCCAGGAATATAATCAACTTCCATACTCATATAAAGATTTATTTGGTCTTTATACTTGTCTTTCAATTGATTATAGGTTTCTAAATATTCTTCCTTATTTTCTAGTTTAAACGAAAAAATTGTTTCAAAAGGTAGTGGCGAGTGGTCGGAAAAAGCAATTGAGTTGAGTTTAAGCTCAATTGCTTTTTCAAGCATTTCTTGCATTGTGCCTTTGCCGTCGGAGTATAAAGTATGTGTGTGATAACTTGCAATCATTGTTTAATAAGCCCTTTCGTTTTTTCCTTCAATAAAATTTATAAATGATTTGTTTACAACTTTATTACCTCCGGGTGTTGGATAATTTCCTGTAAAATACCAGTCGCCTAAGTTGTTTGGCGTTGCTTTGTGAAGATTTTCAACACTTTGATACACAACCGATATTTTAGCCTTGCAATCTGATGGAGTTATCATTTGAGCAATTTTATCGGAAATTTGTTCTTCGGTAAACAAGTCGTAAAGGTCTTTCACGTAGTTTACTATTTGCTCTTTTGGAGCAAATTCTTGTTCCTTACATTTTTTGTAAACAATGTTTATGATGTTTTCTTGCTTGGTTTCTTTAATAAGTTCAATGCATGCTTTAAAAGCTATGAAATCGGTAATAACAGCCATATCAATGCCGTAGCAATCGGGGTATCTGACTTGCGGTGCCGAGCTTGCAATAACTATATGTTTCGGACCAAGTCGGTCTAATATCCTGATAATACTGTTTTTGAGTGTTGTACCTCTAACAATGGAATCATCGACGACCACCAAATTGTCTTTGTGCGTATTAATAATTCCGTAAGTAACATCGTAAACGTGTGCAACCAAGTCGTTGCGCTGCGATTCCTGAGCTATAAAAGTGCGTAACTTGATATCTTTAACAGCAACTTTTTCGGAACGGATTTTTTTTGCCAAAATTTGCTTAACCTTTTCGGGAGAAATCTCGTCTTTAAGGTTCACGATTTGGTCAACTTTAATATCGTCGTAAATATTAAAAAGTTCTTCTCTCATTCCGTAAAAAGCCGAAGCAGCTGTGTTGGGAATGTAGCTAAATACGGTGTTTTCAATATCGTAATTAACTTTTTCCAAGACTTTTTTAGCAAGCAGTTTCCCTAATTTTTTTCTTTCCAAATAAATGTCTTTATCCGTACCACGACTAAAATAAATACGTTCGAAAGAGCAAGCCAATCTTTTTTGCGGTTCTATAAAAGGTACTGTAAAATGCTCACCGTTACGCTTGATGATGAGAGCAGTTCCGGGCTCTATTTCCTTTATCTTATCGACATGAACGTTGAAAGTGGTTTGAATTGCGGGTCGTTCCGAAGTGGCGACAACAACTTCGTTATCGGCGTACCAATACGCAGGTCTTATTCCGTTTGGGTCTCTCATAACAAAGGCATCGCCGTGTCCTATAATTCCGGCAATAGCGTAACCGCCGTCCCAATGTTGTGCCGAGCGCGTTAACAACTGCCGTATATCCATGTTTTGTGCTATATGTTCGGTTGCTTCTTTTTTAGAATACCCCTTCTCTTTTAGTTCGCGGTATTGTCTTTCGTTTTCTTCGTCTAAAAAATGACCGATTTTTTCTAAAATTGTAACCGTATCGGAAGTAGCTATCGGATATTGTCCTAATTCAACCAACTGATTAAAAAGCTCGTCAACATTGGTTAGGTTGAAATTTCCGGCGAGAGCCAAATTTCGTGTTTTCCAATTATTAGACCTAATTACCGGATGTATGTTTTCTAAATTATTTTTGCCAAAAGTGCCATAACGTAAGTGTCCGAGATATAGTTCGGCGAAAAACGGAACATTTTCTTTCAGATAGCCAACATCTCTCAAACGACTCGGATTGTTCTTTTGTAAGTCCTGAAAAGGGCTATATATCTGCTTAAAAACATCGTTTATAGGCGAACTGCTGTTAGATTTAACACAATCGATGTAACGGCTGCCTTGCTTTTGGTTGAATTTGATAGACGCAACACCGGCTCCGTCTTGTCCGCGATTGTGTTGCTTTTCGATTAGCAAGTGAAGTTTGTTTATGGCGTAAGTATTGGTTCCGTAATTAGAGTAGTAATATTCTAACGGTTGTAACAGACGAATAAGGGCAATTCCGCATTCGTGTTTTATTTGGTCGCTCATTTTACTATTTGATGTGGTTTGATTTTATAACAATTTTGCTTCCTATAAGTTGATTTCGGTTGTACAAGCTAACAATGTACGTTCCTTGCGTTAACAAGCTAAGGTCGATAGTTTCGATAGTATTTGTTACAGGTTTTTCGTAAACAAGTCTTCCCGATTGTGAGTGTATTTTAATGTTGTTGTACGCTTCTGAACTTTTTATTCTGATATTATTTACAAAAGGATTCGGATATACGCTTATGTTTACATTTCGCCCGCTTACGGGTTTATAAAAAGGTTGACCCTCGTTGTTGTACAAGCACTGATACGAGAACATACTATCCGAAACTGTCCATGTTCTGTTTGGTTTTCCGTGAGGGAACTCGACTGTGCTATCGTTCCACGAGCCGTTAATTCTGAATTTGAATTCCAACACATCATTTAGTTTAAATCCTGATATTGTTATTGAATATATCGACGAATCGTTGCCGTTTCCAGCGTTAAGAATATGTCGGGAACCGTCCCAAGCATTAAAGTTTCCAACAATATCAACAAAATCGGTTTTGGTATCGAAAGCGTCCGAAAGAATGTAATTTTTCATATCAACCAAAAAATTGAGAGAAATAAATTGCGTTATGTTTTCGACTACCGAAATATTATCAACAGCCACAATACCTCCACCTTTGGAGTGCAATCTAAATCCAATATATACGGTTTGATTGGCGTATTCATTTAAAGGTAATTCGTAATTATTAACGCCTGCGTTATTGCTGTTTGTAATAATCGTTGTAAGCGGCTGATTGAAAAGACAACCGGCAATTGTGGGTTCGGTGTTGGAAATTCTGATTTCGATTGTATCGGAAGTGTTGCTTGTAACAGACAAAAAATCGAAGAATAAAGTGCTTGCATCGCCCAATCTGATTGGCGGACTTATAAGCCAGTCGTCGGCTTGTCTGCTCGGATTGTAGTTAGAAGTAGCTATGGCTGCGTTGCCTAAGTTGTTGCCTACATTTCTAACTATCCACGCACTGTCTTTCAAGGCTTTGTAATTTGTATCAGCAGGTACGGCTCTGTCGATGTTTTCTAATTTAAAACCACTGATTTTTGATTTGGTTTCAAAATTTTCGGAAAATAAAGTAGTAGTCTGCGACATTAATTGGTAAGAACTAAATACGCAAAGTATAATAAACAAAAAATACTTATTCATGTTGCCAGATATTTTTAGTCATCTTAATAAAGTACAAAAGTACAATTTTGATTTTAGTTTTGGGTAATATTTATTTTAATTATGCATTTTTACAAAAATATAATATTCGATAATTTGGTTTATCGAAGGAACTTTCGCTGCGCGTAATTGAGTTGTAAATTTATTTTTTAAAGTAAATATCCAATACTTGTTGAGCTGCAATGTAAGGACTAAGTTCGCCTTTAAGAAGTTGAGTTTCGGTTTCTTTAATTTTATTTTTAACCGATTCAATGTTGTAAAAATGGTCGAACAGGCTGTTGTTTATAACATCTATCATTGTCTGCTTGGCTTGTTCGGCTCTTTTTTGGTAGAAGTATTTATTTTTCTTTGTAAACTCAACGTAATCGTTTATCATTTCAAATGCTTCGGGAATTCCCTTTTTGGTAATGGCTGAACAGGGTAAGCATTGTGGCTGCCATCCCGAAAATGTTGGCGGGAAATAATGCAAAGCATTTTTTATTTCGACTACTGCGATGTTAACCTTGTTGATATTGTCGCCATCGGCTTTGTTTATCAGTACTGCATCAGCCATTTCCATAACACCTCTTTTTATTCCTTGCAGTTCGTCGCCTGCACCGCTTATAAGCACAAGCAAAAAGAAGTCAACCATAGAATGGACGGTTATTTCGTTTTGTCCAACGCCAACGGTTTCTACAAAAATATAATTATATCCGGCTGCTTCGCATAAAATAATTGTCTCGCGTGTTTTGCGTGCAACACCGCCTAACGAACCGGCAGAAGGAGACGGACGTATAAAAGCGTTTTTATCTGTCGATAATTCTTCCATACGTGTTTTGTCGCCTAAAATACTTCCTTTTGAGCGAGTGCTACTTGGGTCTATTGCCAAAACGGCGACTTTGTTTCCTAAAGATGTAACATGTTTGCCGAAAGCTTCAATAAAAGTACTCTTGCCCGCTCCGGGAACGCCTGTAACACCTATCCTTACGGAACTACCGGAATGTGGCAAACAAAGACTTATCAGCTCTTGAGCCAATTTGTGATGTTCAAGTTTGGAACTTTCAACTAAAGTAATGGCTCGACTTAGTACAGTTCTATCGCCATTTATTATTCCCTGATAATAATCGTTGACGGTAAGAGCTCCTGCTGCGTTTTTTAAATGCTTTTTTACAGCAGTATCGTTTATGGATGGCGGTTTATCAACGGCTTCCATAACATTTAATGCCGACTTGTTTTCTATATTATCTTTTTGTTTCACGTTTCAAAATTAGATAATAAAACTAACTAAACAACCCTACAGGAAAATATTTATCAAAACTTTTTTAAACAATTTTCCAAACTTACTGACCAATAGGGGATTTCTATGTTAAAAAACTGTTTTATTTTCGATTTGTCCAATACCGAGTAAAAAGGGCGCTGAGCCGGACGGGGAAACTCGACAGAAAGAACAGGAATAAGATTTGTTTTTTTATTTCTTAAGCGGTAGATATTGGCGGTAAAGTCGTACCACGAAGCAACGCCTTCGTTTGAATAATGAAATATTTGAGTATCAATTATTTTTTCTTTTTGTTTGATAATTTCAGCTATTGCCGAAGCCAAATCGTAGGCGTAGGTTGGAGTTCCTATTTGGTCGAAGACGACTTTTACAATGTCGGTTTTCTCCGACAGATTGAGCATAGTTTTAACAAAATTATTTCCGTAAGATGAATACAACCACGACGTACGAATAATAACGGCTTGCTTTGCAAGAGATAATACGTTTTTTTCTCCTTCAAGTTTGGTTTTGCCGTAAACCGTATTAGGATTGCAAGTGTCGGTCTCGCAAAGCGGTTTGTAGTGATTGCCACTAAAAACATAGTCGGTGGAAATGTGAATTAGCTTAGCATTTACATTGTTTGCCGCCAAAGCGAGATACTTAGGCGCTTCTGCGTTAAGCAAACGAGCATTTTCAGCATCGGTTTCGCATTTATCGACATTGGTATATGCGGCACAATTTATAATAATGTTTGGCTTTTGTCTTTCAACAAATTCGTTAACCGATTTTGGGTCGGTAATATCTAGCTCTTCAACATCGGTGAAAACTAAATCGTACAATTTATCCGACAAAACATCTTTCAGTTCGCTACCAAGTTGTCCGTTTGCTCCGGTAATTAATATAATGTCTTTCATAATTTAGTGATTGGTGGTTGGTGGTTAGTGATGAGTGATGAGTGATGAGTGATGCGACATTTTCGGTGTCTGTGGTGGCTGAGCCCGTCGAAGCCCGAAGACCCGAAAATGGAGAGTAGTTTAAACTGCGGCACTTCGACAGGCTCAGTGACCGCAGAATTATCCCGCAACATCCCGAAACTTCGGGACAACACGCAACCCAATTCTAATCTACACATAATTTTTAAAATATTCAATGGTTTTAATAAGTCCTTCTTCTAGTTGAACTTTTGGTTCCCAATTTAATAATTTTTTAGCTAAAGAAATATCGGGTTTTCGTTGCAAAGGATCGTCTTCGGGTAGTTCTTTATAACATAATTTTGAAGACGAACCTGTTAGTTCGATGATTTTTTCGGCAAGTTCCAAAATTGTAAACTCACTTGGATTCCCAATATTAACAGGTCCTGTAACATCGTCGGGAGTGTTCATAAGTCTTATTAAACCTTCAACTAAATCGTCGATGTACTGAAAACTGCGCGTTTGTTGTCCGTCGCCGAAAATTGTAATATCTTTATTCTGAAGAGCTTGCATCACAAAATTGGAAACAACTCTTCCGTCGTTGGGATGCATTTTTGGTCCGTAAGTGTTAAATATTCTGGCAATTTTTATTCGCGTATCATTTTGTCGATTATAGCTGACAAATAGTGTTTCGGCGACTCTCTTACCTTCGTCGTAACAAGCTCTTTTTCCTATGGGATTAACATTACCCCAATAGCTTTCTTCTTGCGGATGTTGCGCAGGATCGCCGTAAACTTCGCTTGTTGAGCCTTGCAGCACCTTGGCATTGATACGTTTTGCCAATCCTAACATGTTGATAGCTCCCATTACCGATGTTTTAACGGTTTTGATAGGATTATGCTGGTAGTGAATAGGCGACGCAGGACACGCAAGATTGTATATTTCGTCAACTTCAATAAAAAATGGCATGGTAACATCGCGTCGTACAAGTTCGAAATACGGATTTTTAAGAAGATGCACTATGTTTTGTTTTTGTCCGGTAAAATAATTATCCAGACAAATAACTTCATTGCCTTCATTTAAGAGTCTTTCGCATAAATGCGACCCGACAAATCCGGCTCCTCCGGTTACTAGTATTTTTTTCATAATTATATCATTTTGTGGTTGGTATATAGTGATTGGTGATTGGTGGTCGGTGAATGGTGCGGGTTATCCCGAAACACGAAACACGAAACACAACTTTACCATATTCTTTTCATTTATTAAATTTTATTCATTTTATTTACTATTGATGTTGTAGAATATCCTTCTACCAATGGTATGGTTTTTACCACGCCGCCGTTGTTCACAACTGTGTCGTAACCTACAATTTCTTCGGGTTTGTAGTCGTTGCCTTTAACCAAAATGTCAGGAATAATAAGGTCAATCAGCTTTATAGGCGTTTCTTCATCGAAAAGTATAACCAAATCGACAAAAAATAGCGAAGCCAATACTTTAGCTCTTGAAACCTCATCTTGCAAAGGTCGATTAGGTCCTTTAATTTTTCTTACGGAAGCATCGGTATTAAGACCTACAACTAAGAAACCGCCAATATCCTTGGCTTTGCATAGGTATTCAACATGCCCGCGATGCACAATATCGAAACAGCCATTTGTAAATATTATCTTTTCGTTGCGACTTCTCGCCTGCGATATTACATCTTGTACACGCTGATAATCGCTATAATGCCATATCTTATCTATTATTTGCGTTAAGTTGTCTTTCATGCTTTTTATTAATTATAGGAAGTAAAACAATTGCGAAAATTCCTACTACCAATATTGCCAAATTCTGACTAATCCATATAAGCCAACCCATTGCGTAGCCTTGTGTTGCGGCAACTCCGTAAATATACAAAACCTCCGAAACAATAACAGGATATATTCCTATTCCGCCTGGAACTAATATTATTCCAATTGTTCCGAATGTTAGTGTTGCCAATCCGGTAACAAGTGTTAGGTGCGAACACGAAGGCAGACTAAAGAACACTATGTATGCCATAAAAAAGTACAAGCTCCATATTGCAAACGTCAAGAATATAAACGACCAAATGCGTTTAATTTTAAGCAAGGAAATAATACCTTCGGCAAAGCCTTTCAGCAACTTGACAACTTTATGGTAAAATCTGTGGTTTTTTATTTTGTTTTTAAACAAAAACCAAATAATGACTGCGATAACAACAGTAGCAATGGCTACAATAAATATTAGTTGAAAAAAACCTATACTCAAATTTATTTTTTCGGTAAGCGGTTGGTAAAATCTTTCTTGCATGTAATCGGAGAGCAATTTACCCTGAAGAACGAAAGTAAGCAAGAATACGAATAAAAACATAAACACATCGACAGTCCTTTCGGTAATAACTGTTCCGAAAGATTTGGTGAAAGGAATTTTTTCGTATTTGGTCAGAATCGTACATCTGATAATTTCTCCCAACCTTGGGAATGCAAGGTTTGCAAAGTATCCTAAAAAAACTGCCGAAATGATATTTAAGTTTTTAGGTTTGTACCCCATAGGTTTTAGCAGCATTTTCCAGCGTAAGGCACGCAGCACGTGAGATAAAACACCTAACACCACAGCAGCACCCAACCAAAGATAGTTTGCATTTTTCATAGATAGAAGAATTTCTTGTTTTTCGCCTGAATTTAGGCGTCTGACAAAAAGCCATATAAACAAAAATCCTATTCCTAGGAAAAAGACTAACTTGGCAATATCTTTAAAAGTTGCTTTCAATTATACAATTTTATTTTTGTTGTCAGTGTGGACTATGGCAGGTTTATAATTCTTTGCTTTTTCAAAATTAACAGACGCATACGAAACGATTATCACCAAATCACCGACGTGTCCTTTTCTGGCTGCTGCACCGTTAAGAGAAATTATTCCCGAACCTCTTTCGCCTTTTATTACATAGGTTTCAATACGTTCGCCGTTGTTTATATTTAATACCTGAACTTTTTCAAATTCTATTAGATTAGCTGCGTCCATCAGATCCTCATCTATCGTTACACTGCCAACGTAGTTTAAATCGGCTTGCGTAATGGTAGCCCTATGAATTTTGGATTTTAATATTTCTATATTCATTTTCTATAAAAAATATTTTAATCTTGCAAAAGTATAAAAATATATGAAACTTGTTGTTTTTACCTAATTTATAAACTGAAACACAAAACTTTAACACTCTCTAATCCTACTGTTTTCAAGATACTACTTGTTAAGTTTAATTTTGGCTTTATCCCAGTATTCATTTAACTCGTCAAGGTTCATATCGTTTAAGTTTTTATTGTCGGCAGAAACTAATTTTTCTACTTCTTGAAATCTGCTTATAAATTTTTTGTTAGATTTTTCTAGAGCCGTTTCGGGATTAACATTAATAAATCTGGCGTAATTGATAAGTGCGAACAAAAGGTCACCAAATTCCTCTTCCGTACTGTTTGCATTATTGTTTTCAATTTCGGCAAACAATTCGTTTTTTTCTTCAAGGACTTTTTGCCATACTTGTTCTTTGTTATCCCAATCGAAGCCAATGCCTCTCGCTTTGTCTTGTATTCGATATGCTTTAACCATTGCCGGCAACGACTTTGGCACACCTTCCAAAACCGATTTTCTTCCTTCACGCATTTTTATTTTTTCCCAGTTGTTTTTAACATCGTCGGCATTGGCTACACTAACATCACCAAAAATGTGTGGATGTCGCCTGATAAGTTTTTCATTTATTCCGTTTATTACATCGGTAATATCGAAAGCGTTATTTTCGCTTCCTATTTTTGCATAAAACACTATATGCAAAAGCAAATCGCCAAGTTCTTTGGCTATCTCCTTGTCATCTTCTTCAATAATGGCATCGGCAAGCTCGTAGGTTTCTTCAATGGTCAGATGGCGCAGCGAAGCATTGGTTTGTTCCTTGTCCCAAGGGCATTTCGAGCGCAGCTCGTCCATTATATCTAAAAGCTTTTTAAAAGATGTTAGGCGTTCGTCCATTTTATTATTTTTTTTTGATATTCTTTGTTAACGATTGTAGGTAAAAGTAAGAATCTAATCCTAGATTGAAAAACAAATCCATAATGCTCAGGTTAGGAATAAACTCCATTTTGTCGTCGAAAACCTGACAATAAGAATTGTATTCTGAAATTTCGTTTCTATTTTCCCACAAATGTACGATTTCTGTTTTATTCAAATCTTGCAATAAATCGGCACTTACAAACTGTGTTGTGTAGTCTATGTTTTGTTTTATCTGCAACCACTTGAAAAACATTTGCAACAAATCGTAATTTAGGTCAATCAAGTATTTGTATTTATTGTTCAGGCACAGCGAAATATCATCTTTAAAATATTCGTAATAAACGGATTTGTTGTAAGCTGTATCAATGCTACGCAGATGTTGCCTTATCCAGTTTTGAGAATAATCTATAGTTATATCTTTTGTAATAGTGTGATTGCCGCTCGTTTTATTTATTGGCACAATTAGTTTTTGCTTACCTTGCGAAGACGCAATAACACAGTGATTCCTGATTGTTTGCTTGCTGTATGTCTCAAAAATTTCTATTTCAAAACTATCGTACGACAAAATATAAACCCACCATTCTATTGGCGGAAAGTAAGCCGTAGGCATTATAATTTTTGTTCGCATTGCGTGTTTCTGAATTTAGAACTACAAAGGTATAAAAAAGTGGTGAATGGTGAATAGTGGTGGGTGATGGGTGATGGGTCGGAGTGGAAACGGATATTATCCCCATTTTTGTTAATGTTTGTTAAATCCTCGTCGGGTAGTGGAGGATTTTTAAAATTTTGTACTACATTTGTAATTAAATCCAAATCAAGATACTCCACGTCAGCGAGATTGGTTCGCTGTTGGTTTATTACGGTTTGGATTTTTTCTTTATCAAACAGCAAAGACTTACCCTGTGATAACTTTGATAATATGTTCGTCTCTCAGCTTTTCTAATTGCTGAATATACTTTTCGCGACTAATTAATTTACTCGTATACTACTGTTTTTTCAATTAATTAAACTTTGCTTTATCAAAACTTTCAAAAATCAAAAGTTTTGATAAAGATACGGTTTTTTACAAAATAACATTGTTTAATTAGCTTTTGGCAGTTAGCCTTTGGTTAGTTCTGAGTTAGGAGTTCCAAGTCGGGAGTTACATAACTCGGAACTCGAAACTCCATCATATCAAAAGGAGATATTGTCTGTATTGACGATAATAATCAGAGCATCGTCTTGCATATCGTACTTTTTCAAGTATTTTTTTAATTTCTTGAAAATTATTTTCGAATAATAATTAGACCAAATATTCCAGTATATCACAAAAGTGTATTTCTTGTTACTGTTTTCAAATAACAATTGTTCGTTCGATGGGACGTCCCAAAGTACCAGTTCGTCTGAAAATTTTAAATCGTAGTTGTTAGGGAATTGTGGAAAAAATTTGAAGTCTTTTTTAGAAAGTATATTTACAATTTTCATTTCCCCGTAACATTGGCAATAGCCATTTACGAAATTGCCAACTGAATCGTAAATGCGGAGTTGTATCGGCGATTGTTCTAATTTTCTCTCATATTTCCATACATCTAAATGATGGGGTGTTAGAGAAAATGTATCTCTTTTGTGTTTTGGCAAAATAAAAGAATAATCGTAAAACAAGAAATCTTCTTCTTTCAAATAATTGTAAATTTCATCTTCGTTTTTTTGAATCGGTTCTGTTGTTCCCATATAACGAACAAAACTGGCAACAGTGCACGACTCAAAAATAAAAGCACAAACAATTATGCATATCCATTTATTCAGATTTAAAAAAGTATTTTTTGTTTGCATTTCGTTTCCAAAACTTTGAATCACAAATGTACAAAAAAATGGCTATTGGCTGATTATTAGATTTAATTGCCGTGCCTTTAAAGACACGGCAATTGATAAAGACACACCAACCACTCCCTAATTCTTGGGACAAACAACCACCGACCACTAATCACCAAACACCATTCACCAATCACCAATCACCAAATTAACTATTAACAAAAAAATTGTACTTTTACCTGCTAATGAGTTTTTTTGAAATTTACCTTAATCGAAAATATTCTTGGAAAATAACGTATCTGAAACAAGCGTAGAAAAAAGAAAATTGTTATCGTCGGCATTGGTTCCGCTGCTGATTACGGCTCTTTTATGGCTTATAAAGATATTTGAAGTCTCGACAGGTATTTCCTTATCCAGGTACGGAATATTGCCACAAACATTTAGGGGCTTAATAGGCATAATTACTGCACCGCTACTGCATGTTGATTTTGCTCATTTGTCGGCTAATTCTATTCCTTTTTTATTTTTATCGTGGATGCTGTTTTATTTTTATCCTAAAAAAGCAGTAACAATATTATCGCTATGCTGGGTAATAACCGGATTTTGGGTTTGGGCTTTTGCAAAAGAAGGCATACACATAGGTGCATCGGGTGTGATATACGCTTTGGCAGGATTTCATTTTGTAGGCGGCATACTGCGTCGAGACCCTAAGCATATGGCTATTGCCTTGGTCGTGGTTTTCTTGTACGGCGGACTTGTTTGGGGAATTATACCCGATTTTGCGATTAAAAAAAATATCTCGTGGGAATCGCACCTTTTAGGACTGATTGCCGGAATTGTTTTAGCTTTTGCATACAAAAAAGAAGGAGTGCAAGCCGAGCCGTACAATTGGGACGATGACGAAGAAGTTGACTTCGATTGGCAAGATCACTCAAAAGATGAAGCCAATAGCGATTCCAACAAAGAAAATCCTGATAATTACAATGAGAATAACAAATCCGAAAACAATACAGACCCGCAAAAAAAGTTGACAATCAACTACAAATACGTAAATAAATCTTCAAAAACCGATAAAAACATATGAGAACTACTCTTTTTGTAAATGTTATTATTCCATTACCTGTAGAAGGCGTTTTTACCTACAGAGTGCCTTTCGAATGGAATGATAAGGTTGAAGTTGGAAAAAGAGTAATTGTGCAATTCGGAAGAAAAAAATTGTACACAGCTCTCATAGAAGAAGTGATTGAAACTCCACCTAAGCAACAAGCTAAATACATTTTAGACATTATCGACGAAGTGCCAGTTGTAAACGATTTGCAGCTTAAGCTTTGGAAATGGATTTCGGAATACTACATGTGTACAATTGGCGAAACCATGAATGTGGCTTTGCCTTCGGGATTGAAATTAGCCAGCGAGACTAAAATTTATCTCAACACCGAAGTAAATTTCGATAAATCTATCCTGAACGAAAGAGAATTTGCCTTACTTAATTCGCTCAAAACTTACGGTTCGCTTACTATAAACGAAGCTATCAAGATAACCGAACAGCAAAAAATAATTCCTTTGCTAAATACTTTGGTGGAAAAAGGTTTTATCCAGACGGAAGAACTCATTAAAGAACGTTTTCAGCCAAAAACCGTAACCATTATCGAAATAACTAAAAAATATAATTCGGAAGAAAATCTGAAATCGCTTTTTGATAAGTTGGAGAAGAAAGCTCCCAAGCAGTTGGCGTTGCTCATGGCTTATTTGCAATTGTCTAAATTTTTCTCCGAAAATCCACTTCCTGTAGAAAAAACCGAACTCTTAAAAACGGCTTCTTCAACAAACGCAGCTCTCAATGCCTTGATTAAAAAGGAAGTTTTTACTGAAGATACTGTCGTTGTTGATAGACTAAAGCCTTTTGAAAAAGACAAGTATTCAAGACTGCCAAAGCTTAGTGACGAGCAAGAAACTGCATTCTCCGAAATAAAAAAATATTTTGCCGAAAATAAGCCTGTTCTGCTACACGGAGTTACATCCAGCGGCAAAACCGAACTGTATATCAGACTTATAAACGAAACAATTGCTGCCGGAAAACAAGTCCTGTACCTTTTGCCTGAAATAGCACTTACAACCCAAATGGTAAACCGCGTAAAACGGCACTTTGGCGACATGATGGGTGTTTATCATTCAAAGTACAACGAAAACGAACGCGTTGAACTTTGGAGCAAAGTAAAAAATCATAACAACGACGAAAATATAAAACTTGTATTAGGTGCAAGGTCGGCTATGTTTTTGCCGTACAATAACTTAGGACTTATTATTGTTGACGAAGAACACGATACTTCGTACAAACAATACGACCCGGCTCCCAGATACAACGCCAGAGACACGGCTATATATATGGCTATGTTGCACAAAGCCGATGTTTTGTTGGGTTCGGCTACTCCAAGCATTGAGAGTTATTACAACACTCAGATAAACAAGTTTGGATTGGTTGAACTTAAAAACAGATACGGTGGAGTTAAACCGCCTAATATTGAAGTAGTTGACCTTAAAAAAGCTCATAAAAACCGAAGCATAAAATCTGTTTTTAGTCAGGAATTGATTAACGAAATACAAAAAACCTTAGACAATGGCTATCAGGTCATACTTTTCCAAAACCGACGCGGATTCTCCTTGCATATACATTGTCAAACCTGCGGTTGGATACCGTATTGCCTTCACTGCGATGTAAGTTTAGTTTATCATAAAAAAGATAATAAAATGCGATGCCACTATTGCGGTTACGGCGTTCCTGTCCCCGACCGCTGTCCCGAATGCGGCAACACGGCTATTATTATGAAAGGATACGGAACCGAAAAAGTTGAAGAAGATATTAAACAAATTTTCCCCGATGTGCCCACGCTAAGAATGGATTTGGACAGCACGCGACAAAAAATGGCTCATCAAAAAATAATACAATCGTTTGAAAGTGGAAAAACCAAAATACTAATTGGAACTCAAATGGTTACAAAAGGTTTTGATTTTGGCAAGGTAATGTTAGTTGCAATATTAAACGCCGATAACCTGCTGTCGTACCCCGATTTTAGAGCATTTGAAAGGGGTTACCAAATGATGGTTCAAATCGCCGGCAGAGCCGGCAGAAGAGATGTTGAAGGAAAAGTTATTATTCAAACTTACAATCCTTCGCACAATATTATCAATATGGTTAAAAACAACGATTATCACGGTTTCTACGATGCTATAATCAGCGAAAGACAAGAATACTTTTATCCACCTTTTGTAAAAATAATTTCAATATCGGTAAGGCATTCAAACCAAATGGTAACCGACAACGCAGCAAAAGAATTGACAATAATGCTGAAAAAAGTTTTTGCCAATAGGGTACTTGGTCCTGAATATCCTAACGTTTCGAAAATCCGAAATTTTTATATAAAAAATATCATCATAAAATTAGAAAAAACCATACCATTAAGTAAATCAAAACAAGCGATTTTTGACGCCGTGGGCAGAATGCAAAAACTCTCGGGTTTCACAGGCGTTAGAGTTATAATAGACGTTGATCCTATGTAAGTTATAAACTTTACTTACCTTTGTTTTTTATTTAAAATATAAATTTATGTACGAACAATTACTAAACCTAGATTCCATTACAATAAACTTTTCTAAAGCCGGACAAGATGCGATAAACATTGTATTGGCGTTTGTTATGTTCGGTGTTGCTTTGGGTATAAAGACTTCAGTTTTTAAAGATTTGCTCAAAAAGCCTAAGCCTGTAGTAATAGGATTAATTTGCCAGTGGTTTTTGTTACCGGCACTTACTTATGTTCTTGTTGTAATACTAAACGACTACATAACCCCTATGGTAGCAATGGGAATGATATTGGTAGCAGCATGTCCTGGTGGAAATATATCGAATTTTATGTCTCAGTTATCGAAGGCTAACACCGAACTATCAATAACTCTAACGGCGTTTAGCACAACATTTGCTCCTATTATGACTCCGTTTAATTTCGCTTTTTGGGGTGGGTTGTACGTCAAGTACCTGAACAAACAAGCTCAGTCGGCATTGCAAATATTGGAAATCAACTTTTTGGATATGTTCTATATAGTATTCATTCTGCTCGGAATACCATTAATTGTCGGACTGCTGACCTCAAAATACTTCCCAAAATTTGCCAACAAGCTCAAAAAACCCATGCAATATTTTTCAATTGCATTTTTTATACTAATGGTAGTACTCGCCTTCGGTAATAATTTATCTCTCATTATAAAATACATTTGGTATGTGTTTTTTATTGTCCTTGTACACAACGCCAGTGCTTTTTTGGTAGGCTATGGCACTGCCTCAGCGTTTAGGCTTTCTGAGAAAAACCGCCGAACAATTACAATCGAAACCGGAATACAAAACTCGGGTTTAGGCTTGGTATTACTGTTCAACCCAAAAATATTTCCACCCGACCTGATGAATGGCGGCATGCTCTTTATTACTGCGTGGTGGGGAATATGGCATATAATTGCCGGACTAACGGTAGCCGCAATTTTCTTACGCAAAAAAAATGTTGAAGCTGCATGAGTAAAATCCGCAACATATACGACAATACCGTAGGTTACAAAATAGCTCGTTTTCTTGTAGATTACAAGGTTAAAAATGTATACAAAAGAATAATTGTCGTAGGATTGGATAAAATACCCGAAAAAGGTTCCGTAATTCTTGCCTCCAATCACTGTAATTCACTTATGGATGCTCTTAATGTGCTTGCTCTCAACAAGGAACCTAAGGTTTTTATTGCTCGCGGAGATGTATTTATAAACAAAACCGTAAATAAATTTTTACGCTTTGCTAAAATTTTACCTATTTTCCGCATACGCGACGGTATAAAAAGCGTAACCAAATCGGAAGAAACTATAAAAGTTGCCGCAAACGTACTCGCAGCTGGCAAAAAAGTTCATATTTTTCCGGAAGGAGCTCACAGAAGCAAACGCAACCTTTTGCCGATAGGAAAAGGTATAATCCGCATTGCTCTTACTGCTAACGATTTAGCAGAAAACAACGATGTATACATATTGCCTATTGGTCTTGAATACAGCGACTATTTCAGATATAACACTTCGTTGCTTATACAAGTAGGAGATATTATTAATGTTACAAAATATGTAAACGAAAATGCCGACAAATTACAATATGAAGTAAACACAGGACTTAGAGAAGTAATACGAAGCAAAATTGCCGATAAAATTATTTACATCGATGAAACTGAAGACTACGAAGCCGTTTGGGAAATTGCTAAACTCCTATCCGGGAACATACCCGAACGTAAAACACTAAAACGATTCAATAAAAACAAGGAAATTATAAGCGATATCTCAAATCTTAAACAAGATAATCCCGAAACTGCTGATAGAATTTTCAGACAAGCCGACAAACTACTTGCCGAAAGGATTAAAGCAAAAATAAGTATCAAATCAATAGCTCGTCCTAAAACAAAATTGGCTATACTTTTCAACTTCCTGTTATTTATAATAGGCTTACCAATATTTTTAATATCGGCTATATCTTATCCAAACATTCCAATTTCTGAAAAATTTATCACATCTAAAATAAAAGACAAAACCTTTTGGAATACGGCTCGTTTCGCTAATTCGCTTGTTCTTAACTCAATTTTGTTTATGGTTTGGACTGCACTGTTTTTTATTTTCTTTAAATGGTATTTAGCCGTTGTTTTAATGCTGTTTAATTTTGCTTTGCCGAAATTTTATCACACATATTTCGAATTTTCTCGATTGCTATTCTCTGATATTAGATGTGTTCTGAATAAGCAATTAATCGATAATTACAATAACCTTAGAACCTTAGTAATAAATCACACAAAATGAAAAAGTTAACTCTGCTACTTATTGGCTTTCTGCTAATATCAACAATAACCATAGGCGATAATTACAAACAATTATCGGCAAATAATAATCCCGATTCTGTGACTAACAACAAAAAGGAAATAATTAAAAAGGGGTTATCGTTAGGTCCTTTGCCTGTAGTGGCATTCGACCAAGATAAAGGTTTCCAGTACGGAGCTTTGCTCAACATTTATAATTTTGGCGACGGCTCGTGGTATCCCAACCCAAAATCGCAGTGGTACTTTGAAGCATCGGCGTATACCAAAGGTTCGTACAAATTTGAAATCATATACGACAACAAAGCTCTGATAAAAAACACTCGTATGTGCATAGCAGGTAGGTTTTCGAATGAAAAGGCTTTGGATTTTTACGGATTTAACGGCTATCAATCTTTTTACGACAAGGATTTGCCGACGGCTTTCTATAGACACGGCAGAGCTGTTGCTACTTTTAAAGCCGATTTTATTGGAAAAATAACTCCAAACTTTTCGTGGAAAGCTGGTTATAATTTTAGCTATTTTAAAACAAAACGCTTCGAAAGCGAAAACCTTACAGAGCCATCACTATACGATATTTACATCTCAAACAATATAATAGATAAAGACGATGCCGACGGCGGAATTTCTTCAAGCCTGCGTTTCGGACTAATGTACGACACCAGAGACGTTGAAGCTAGCCCTACAAAAGGAATATGGTCTGAAGCACACGCTATTGCAGCTCCAAAATTTTTGGGTTCTTCCAAAAACTACTTTAAATTTAATTTCATCTTTCATCAGTATGTACCCATAGCTACCGATAAATTGGTTTTTGCATACCGTCTCAACTATCAGGGATTTATCGGCAATGCTCCTTTCTACGTTCTACCTTTTCATTCAATTGTAGGTCCTTTTAGCGACTACGACGGCATTGGCGGATACCGAACAACAAGAGGATTGATGAGAAACAGAGTACAATCGCTGCAATTTGGATTTTTTAACACGGAATTAAGGTGGCGCTTTGTCGATTTCAGACTGTTTAATCAGAACATAGCACTCAATTTAAGTGGATTTCTTGATGGAGCCAGAAGTTTTAAACATATTAACCTCTCAGCTTTAGAAACAACTTATCCGCACTTGCTTTCGGATAACTCCGAAAAATTCCACCTAGCAGCAGGTGCAGGCTTTAGAATTATTATGAACCGAAATTTTATAGTCGCCTTTGAATACGGCAAAGCATTCAACTCGCAAGATAATAGTAAAGGAGCGATTTATATTAATTCGGGGTTTTTATTCTAGCTGTTGGCTGTTAGCCGTTGGCAGAGTTTAGCTAATAGTCCCAAAGTTTCGGGACTAATGGCTAATGGCTGTGAAACCACGCACCACGCACCACGCACCACGCACCACGCACCACGCACCACGCACCACGCACCAGCCAACGGCTAATGGCTAACAGCTAATGGCTAAGTCGCACATTGTTCCCAACAAGCTCGTACTTTTCCTTCGTTTCAGGACAAACAGCAATGCCGTCTTTGTCGAAAGTCAGTTTATGACCGTTTTTGCTGACCCAGCCAATATGTCTCGCCGGATTTCCTACGACTAACGAAAATGGTTTCACCGACTTGGTAACAACGGCACCGGCTCCTATAAAAGCGTATTCGCCAATCTCAATACCGCAAACTATGGTTGCATTAGCTCCTATGGTCGCTCCCTTGCGTACAAAAGTACTTTTATATTCGTTTTTTCTATTTACACTGCTTCGCGGATTTATAACATTGGTAAAAACCATAGAAGGTCCAAGGAAAACATCGTCTTCGCAAATCACTCCGGTATAAACCGAAACATTGTTCTGAACCTTTACATTATTGCCTAAAACCACCTGCGGAGATATAACAACATTCTGACCAATATTGCAATTATTGCCAATTACGCAATTGCTCATTATGTGCGAAAAATGCCATATTTTCGTACCCGAACCTATCTGACAGTTTTCGTCTATTACTGCTGTTTCGTGCGAAAAATAATCCATCGTTTTAAGTTTAAAAAGCAAATTTACAATTTTTCTGACTTTATTTCCAATTTTGCAAATATGCATTTAAAAATTTTATAAGCCTATAATATTTGATAACATTATCATCTATGATTTTTTCAAAAGATTTTAACTTTTTAATCTAATTTTCTACAAAATATTATCTTTGGTTAAAATTTAAATAGTTTTAAATAAACTTACTGATAAGTTTTTGAAACATCTTGATAAAAAATGTGATGATATGAGTAGTACTAACAACAAATCCGGATTGAATAGCACAGATTTCAACAAAACAATTGACAATAAACCTGTAGGTTTATACTTTTTGAAAAATAATAACGGTTGCGAAATTGCCGTTACAAACTACGGCGGCATAATCGTATCGTTGATGGTTCCCGACAAAGACGACAATTTTGTTGATGTAGTAACAGGACATTCAACTATAGACGAATACGTTAATTCGGAAGAGCCCTATTTCGGCGCTATTTGCGGTAGAACGTGCAACAGAATAGCCAATGGCAGGTTTACGCTAAACGGAAAAGAATACCAACTCGCCACAAATAATGGTACATGCTCGCTTCATGGCGGTATAAAAGGCTTTAATGCTGTTGTATGGGATGTAAAAAAAGTTTCTGATAACAGTATAGAACTGCATTATTTATCGCACGACGGAGAAGAAGGTTATCCGGGTAACCTGTCGGTAACGACTACTTACATGCTAACCGACGAAAACGCTTTGGATATTAATTACAAAGCTACCACCGATAAAGATACTATTTTAAATCTTACCAATCACTCGTACTTTAACCTTTCGGGCGAAGGAGACCCGTACATAGGCGACCATATACTTATGCTTAATGCCGATAAGTATTTGCCAACTGATACTAATGCCATTCCATACGGCGAACCCGCACCAGTACAAGGAACACCTATGGATTTTACGCAACCACACACTATAGGCGAAAGAATTAACGATGATTTCGAACAACTACACATAGGAAAAGGCTACGACCACACATTTGTGTTGAACAAAAACTTAGTAGACGAATATTCGTACGTCGGTGTTTGCAAGTCGCCAAAAACGGGAATAAAAATGGAAATGTACACAACTCAACCCGGAGTTCAATTATATACAGGCAATTGGATGACCGGCAATTTTGTTGCCAAAAACGGACATCGCTATCCAATGCGTTCGGCTGTCTGCTTCGAAACACAACATTTTCCCGATAGCATAAACCAACCAAACTTCCCGTCAATAGTCTTGAAACCTAATGATGTTTTTAAATCTAGAACAACATTTATATTTAGTAAGTAATATTTAATAAAAACCTCAATAAAGAATATAGATTATGAATACAACAACACGAAAAAAGAGTTATCTGTTACCGATAATTATGATGATTGCCTTGTTCGGAATGATTTCGTTCGTTACCGGATTGGCAAACCCAATGGGAGTAATTGTTAAAAATCAATTCTCCACATCAAACTTTTTGTCCACGCTCGGCTATTTTGCCAATTTCATTGCTTATGCATTTATGGGCTATCCCGCCGGACAAATGTTGCAAAGAATAGGATACAAAAAAACAGCACTTTGGGCTATATTTATCGGCTTTGTCGGTGTCGGCATCATGGTTTTGTCTGGTGAATTTAGCAGCTTTGTCGTCTATTTAATTGGAGCTTTCGTTGCGGGCTTCTCAATGTGTATGCTTAATACCGTAGTAAACCCGATGCTTAACACACTCGGCGGCGGCGGCAATAGAGGAAATCAATTGATACAAGTTGGAGGCTCGTTCAATTCATTAATGGCTACTATCGTTCCGGTATTGGTTGGATACTTAATAGGTAGCAACGTTGCCAAAGCTAACATAACAGACGCATATCCTGCTCTATTCCTTGCAATGGGTATTTTTGCTCTTGCATTTATAGTTTTGTTTTTTGTTTCAATTCCCGAACCGAGTTTATCTTCTAAAAAAGCAAACGTAAAATACGAACATAGTCCGTTTGCATTCCGCCACTTCGTTTTGGGTGCGGTAGCAAGTTTCTTGTATGTAGGAATTGAAGTCGGTATTCAAATGTTTATAAACCCGTATATGACGGGCTCTCCCGCCGAAGGCGGATTGGGTTACGACCCAACCGTAGCAGGTTCGGTTGTGGGAACTTATTGGTTTTTAATGCTTATTGGACGACTCCTTGGAGCAGCTACCGGTGGTAAAGTATCGAGCAAAACCATGCTCACAATTGTTTCAACCGTAGGCATAATATTCGTTTTAATAGCAATCTTCACACCTGTAACCAAAATGGCGAGCATGCCTGTATTTCAGTCGGATATATCTTTTGGAATAGTTAAAATTCCTGTAAGTATTATCTTTTTAGTATTGTGCGGATTATGCACATCGGTAATGTGGGGCGGAATATTCAATTTGGCTGTTGAAGGATTGGGCAAATACACAGAAGCAGCTTCGGGCTTCTTTATGGTAATGGTAATGGGTGGTGGAATTGTTCCTGCAATCCAAGGTGCGTTTGCCGATAAAGTCGGATACATCAACAGTTATTGGGTAATTATTGTTGGATTAGCATTTATACTTTACTACGCACTTATCGGCTCAAAGAATGTAAATAAAGATATTCCTGTAACCGACGAATAATAGTATTTAAAGCCAAAACTTATTTTTAAATAGTTAGAAAATGAAGAAAGAAGAAATAATAAAAATATATAATCAAAAATTTGGTGCCGAATCGCCTGAAGTTTATACTTCGCCGGGTCGCGTAAATCTGATAGGCGAACACACCGATTATAACGGGAGTTTTGTCTTTCCGGGAGCGATTGACAAAGGAATAATTGCAGCCATTACTCTTAACGGAACAGGCAAAGTTCGTGCTTACGCAGCCGATTTGAATGAGTTTTCGGAGTTCGGTTTTAACGAAGAAGATTTACCAAAAGAAGGTTGGGCAAAGTACATTTTCGGCGTTTGTCGCGAAATTATTAAGCGTGGCGGCAAACTGCAAGGTTTTGATACCGCCTTTGCAGGCGATGTACCCCTTGGTGCGGGAATGTCGTCATCGGCAGCTTTGGAAAGCACCTTTGGTTTCGCTCTTAACGATATGCTAAACTTGGGAATAGATAAATTTGAACTTGCTAAAATTGGTCAAGCTACCGAACACAACTACGTTGGCGTTAAATGCGGAATTATGGATCAATTTATCTCTTTGTTCGGCAAAAAAGACAACCTTATTCGCTTAGATACCAAATCTATGGAGTACGAATACTTTCCTTTTAAACCCGAAGGTTATAAGCTTGTTTTGGTCGATACTCTCGTAAAACACGAGTTGGCATCATCGGCATACAATAAAAGAAGAGAATCCTGCGAACATGCAGCAAAAGCCATTCATGATAATGGAAACCCCGACGTTAAATTTTTGCGAGATGCATCAATGGAGCAACTTAATGCTGTAAAAGATAAAATTTCGGCAGAAGATTATATGCGTGCCAAATACGTGATTGAAGAAACACAGCGTGTTTACGACGTTTCGGAAGCTTTGGAAAAAGGCGATTACGAAACCGTTGGCGACAGAATGTATAAAACACATCACGGCATGAGCAAACTTTACGAAGTTAGCTGCGAAGAATTAGACTTCCTTAACGATGTTGCTCGCAAATGCGGCGTTACCGGCTCACGCGTGATGGGTGGCGGATTTGGCGGATGTACTATAAACTTAGTTAAAACCGAACTTTACAATCACTTTATTGAAGAAGCTAAAAAACAATACAAAAGCAAATTCAATATAGAACCTAAAATATACGACGTCGTTATTAGCGACGGAGCCAGAAAACTATCTTAATAAACTAAATTAAACCTTAAAAAACTTTTTAACTATGATGAACAAAGAAATAGAAAAAGCATTAATAGAGCAAATTAAACACGAAGAACACGCATCCAGACTATACATGGCTATGGCTTCATGGTGCGACACACAAGGTTATCCGGGTGCTGCAAGTTTCCTTTATAAACAATCGGACGAAGAGCGTATGCACATGATTAAAATTGTAAATTACCTCAACGATAAAGATGGACACAGCACTTTTGCCGAATTGCCTAATCCCACGGCAGAATATAATTCGCTTAAACACTTGTTTGAAAAAGTTTTAGAACACGAAAAATTTGTTACTCAAACTATCAACAAACTTTACGAATTATCGGTAAAACACAAAGACTACACAACCGCTACATTTTTGCAGTGGTTCATCACCGAACAAATCGAAGAAGAAAAATCTATTCGCGACATTTTAGATCAAATGAATTTGGCTGGCGAAATGAAAAGCGGTTTGTTCCACATTGATAAAGAACTTGCCGAAATAGCTAACAACAAAGTTATTGAACCTGCGTAAACGCACCGAATAGCTCAATGCCGTTCAGTAACTTTTATAAATAATAGTTTTTGAATTTTATTTTCATATTGGTAAAACCTGCTATCCCCGAAAACATCGGGGCTAGTGCCAGAGCCATTAAAACTATGGGCTTTGATGATTTGCGAATCGTTGATTCGGAAAAACATCTTGACCCTAAGACTAAGATATTGGCTCATGGCTCGACTGATATTGTCGATAATATAAAGCATTTCAATTCTCTTGAAGAAGCCATTTCCGACATAGATTTTATTATCGCTGCTACTGCTCGCAAAAGGACACGACTAACCGATTATCACACAATTGAAGATACCGTTGAAATAGTGGAGAAGAAACGAAAAAGTATTAAGTCGGTGGGTATTGTTTTTGGAAGCGAAGAAAGTGGCTTATCCAACGCCGACATACAATTATGCGATATGCTAAGTACAATTTCTCTAAAAAAACCGTATCCATCGCTGAATTTGTCTCAAGCCGTTATGATATACGCCTACGCATTTAGCAAGTTTATCGATAAGAAATCGCCAAAACAAAAAGATACGAAAAATGCTGACAGTTGGAAGGTGCTTCAAAAAAATATAAGTCAATTGCTTATAGAAGTAGACATTAATCCATCTGACTTAATATACACTCGCATAATGGAAAGAGTTGCCTTACTCGGCGATACAGATATTAATTTACTTCACTCGGTAATTGCAGCTATTAATAAAAAATTGAGTGATGAGTGATGAGTGGTGTTAGTTACGAGTTCTGAGTTCTGATTAATCTTGGCTATTAGCCTTTAGCCGTTAGCTATTGACTAAAAATATTTAATTGCTAATAGACCCCGCACCACGCAACTCGAACCACGTAACACGAAACACTAATCACCAAAAAAAACTCCGTTTTTTTCACAGTTTTATTAATTTTGCAAACTTCAACCATATATATTCAAGCATATTAATTAATTGCGATGAAAAAACATACTGATTTCTTAGTAATAGACTCGGGTATTGCCGGACTTAGCTTCGCTTTAAAAGCAGCAAAACACGGAAAAGTTATAATAGCAACAAAAGCTTCAGCCGACGAAAGTGCTACTAAATACGCTCAGGGTGGCATTGCTGCTGTAATGTATACTCCCGACTCGTACGAAAAACACATAGAAGACACTCTTATAGCCGGCGATGAACTAAACGACGAGAACGTTGTACGTATGACCATTTATGAAGCTCCCGACCGAATAAAAGAGCTTATTGAATACGGCGTTAACTTCGACAAAACCGAAAGTGGAAAATACGACCTAGCACGCGAAGGTGGGCACTCCGAGTACAGAGTTCTGCATCACAAAGACCAAACAGGTAAAGAAATTGAAAACATCTTGCTGAAAAGAGTTAAAGAAAACAAAAACATAGAACTCTTGGAAGAACATTTTGTAATAGAAATTATTACACAACACCACTTGGGAATATATGTAAACAGATACACCCCCGATATTACTTGTTATGGAGCTTACGTATTGAATAAAAAAACCAACGAAATAAACACAATCATATCAAAGGTTACGCTTGTTGCAACCGGTGGAGCCGGCAATGTTTATGCTACAACTACAAACCCTCCTATCGCCACAGGCGACGGCATAGCAATGATTTACAGAGCCAAGGGTGCTGTCGAAAAAATGGAGTTTATCCAATTTCACCCAACTTCCTTGTACAATCCTACCGAAAAACCTTCATTCCTAATATCCGAAGCTCTTAGGGGTTTTGGCGGTATACTCAAAGACCACAACGGCAAAGAATTTATGCATCGTTACGACAGTCGCTTGTCGTTGGCTCCTCGCGATATTGTTGCACGAGCTATAGACAACGAACTTAAAACCTCAGGAGCCGACCATCTTTACTTGGATTGTACTCACTTGGATAAAAACGAACTTATTAACCATTTCCCCGCAATATATGCCAAGTGTCTCAGCATCAATATTGATATCACAAAAGAAATGATTCCCATTGTACCTGCTGCACACTACACCTGCGGTGGTATTAAAGTCGACGAATGGGGAAGAAGCTCTATTGTCAACTGCTACGCCTCTGGCGAATGTGCCTCAACGGGATTGCACGGAGCTAACAGACTTGCAAGTAATTCGCTGTTGGAATCCCTGGTATTTTCACACAGAGCCTACGTGCATGCAACCGAAAGACTTAAAGATATTGAGTTCAACACACTTATACCCGAATGGAATGCAGAAGGTACGGTTATGAACGAAGAAATGATTTTGATAACCCAAACAGTAAAAGAGCTACAAAGCATTATGACTAACTACGTGGGTATTGTGCGTTCAAATTTGAGATTGCAAAGGGCTGCCAACCGACTTATGATTCTTGAAACAGAAACGGAAGACCTTTTCAAAAAATCGGTGCTTAACGAACATATTTGCGAAGTCAGAAATCTTATTAAAGTTGCCAAACTTATTATTAAAATGGCAATGCAACGTAAGGAAAGTCGTGGCTTACACTACTCTATCGACTACCCAAAAACTGGCACTGATTATAAAATCGATTACGATATAAATTAAATAGCACTATGCCTATAATTTATCCTATAAAAGATAAAAAACCTGTAATAGGGAAAAACACGTTTATTGCGCCCAATGCCACTATTGTGGGCGATGTAACAATAGGCGACGATTGCAGTATTTGGTTTAATACCGTACTTCGTGGCGATGTGCATTTTATTAAAATCGGAAATAATGTCAATATTCAAGACGGAGCTATAATTCACTGCACATACAAAAAATCGCCGGTAACCATACACGATCGCGTTTCAATTGCTCATAATGCTGTCGTGCACGGATGTACAATTCATTCGAATGTACTTGTCGGTATTGGTGCTATTATTTTAGACGATGCCGTTATCGAAAGCAATACTATTATTGCCGCAGGTGCTGTGGTTTTGGAAAAAACTGTTGTAAAAGAAGGTTACATATATGCAGGAATTCCTGCCAAACCTATAAAAAAAATTGATGATGATTTGCTAAAAAACACAATCAACCGAATAACCGACAGCTACACAATGTACGCTAGTTGGCACGACGAAAACATTTATTCAAATTACAGCGACTCATAATTTATGTTAAAACAATGGTTTCTTGCGCATTTGGCAGGAAAATTGGAAATATCTACAAATTATTAACTAAAAAAATAAACTGACATGATATATTACTTAGTTTTTGGTCTTTTATTTGTACTTAGCTTGATAGTTAGTCAATGGCTGAAATCGAAATTTAAAAAATACTCAAGGTTGCCACTTCAGATGAGCGGAAAAGAAATTGCCGAAAAAATGCTGCACGACAACGGTATTTACGATGTACAAGTGATTTCTACGCCTGGTATGCTCACCGACCATTATAATCCGAAAAGTAAAACGGTGAATTTGAGCGAAGGAGTATATAACCAACGAAATGTAGCCGCTGCTGCTGTCGCAGCACACGAATGCGGTCATGCTATTCAGCACGCTACTTCTTATGCCTTTTTGGAGTTCAGAAGTGCAATGGTTCCCGTTGTTAGCTTTGCTTCCAAATGGGTACAATGGATTTTGCTTGCCGGAATATTACTTATAAATGTTTTTCCCAATCTTTTACTTGCCGGAATTATATTATTTGCCGCTACTACGCTATTCAGCTTTGTTACGCTACCCGTCGAGTTTAACGCAAGCAAAAGAGCTCTAGCCTGGTTAAAAGAAACCAATATTACAATTGCAAGCGACTACTCCAAAGCTAAAGACGCTTTAAACACAGCTGCCATGACTTACGTAATAGCCGCAATATCATCGTTGGCTACACTGCTTTATTATTTGGCTATTTTCTTAGGTAGAAGAGACTAGGGTTATAGTTCTGAGTCAGGAGTTTTGAGTTCTGAGTAGCTGTTGGTTATTAGCCATTGGCTGTTGGCTGTTAGCCATTAGCTGGTAAGTTGTGGATAGAGGTCGGTGATGGGTGTTAAGGTTAGTTCTGAGTTATAAGTTATGAGTAGCTGTTGGCTATTAGCCATTAGCTAATATAGTCTATCGCCAAAAACTCATTGCTAATTGCTCATTGCTAATTGCTCATTACCCCGAAACACGCACCACACAACACGTACCACGCAACCCGCAACACGCAACCCGCAACACTACAGCACTCCCAAAATATCCTCAACCAATTTTTCGGCTGAAGCCGCAACCTGACTTATTCTTGCATCGCCGTACATATAGCAAGGGGTAGTAAATAATTTATAATTTTCGTCTACCACAACCTCTCCTAATTTTGCTACCGAGTGCTTGCTCTGCATATTTTCAATTTTCGATATTGTTCCTTCATCGTTGCCAATAGTAACATTCGAGTTTTTTATCACTCTCGACAATAAAATCGGAGCAATACACATGGCTCCTATAGGTTTTTTAAGACTTACAGCTTGTTTTATTACTTTTTCAACAGAAGGAATAACTGTAACATTGTCGGGGTTGACGGCAAAATCACTCAAATTTTTAGCAACACCGAAACCTCCCGGAAAAACTATAGCATCAAAATTGCGAACATCTAATTGCTCAATTGGTTTAATATTGCCTCTGGCTATTCTGGCACTTTCTTCCAAAACATTACGCTCTTGCGAAACAGTTTTACCGGCAACATGATTAACAGTATCGCGCTGTTTTATATCGGGAGCAAACATGCTGTACGATGCTCCTGCCTTATCTATAGCCAACATAAGAGTAACACACTCGTGAATTTCTGTGCCGTCGTATACACCACAGCCTGACAATATAATTGCAAACTTCTTCATAACAATAAATTTTTATAAGTTAGTATCTTTTTATAATTCTTATTTCCATCCTCTGATTTACAGCCTTTCCAATTTCAGTTTCATCGTCCAAAATAGGATTATTTGAACCGCAGCTAAGTACATCGCTAATTCTTTCTGCGGGCAATCCCATCAATATCATCACCTCTTTAACTACTATTGCTCTGTTATTGGTAAGCTGATAATCGTATATAGAATCGCCGCTATTAAATGTGTAGCAAGCAATTTGATAGTTAATATCGGGATAAGCCTCGGCAATGTGAATCAAGTTTTGAAGTTGCTCTTCCGACTCTACGGTCAATTCTATTCCGCCATGATTAAATTCAACGCCTGTAAAAATAATCCAATCGGAAGTGTCAACTAATTGTCCTTGCTGCCTCAACGTGTCAGAAATAGTTATAAAATCAATTATCCGACTTTCGGTTGATAAATCTCCTACAATAAGCGGATCAACTTTGCCTTGTAAAAACAAATACCCAACTTCGCCTATATTGTAAACAAATTTATGATTTACGGTATCGTAATATCCAAACAAATCTTCAAGGTTGGTAGTCGAATCGCTAAACACAAAAGTATTTATTGTTGTAGTACTTCTTTCCGATTTTCTGCTACAACTTTTACCTATCAAAAGCCACAACGCTACCGATAGCAATAAAAATACAACAATGGGCCATAACCAATTTATTTGTGTTTTTTCGACTTTCGAAATTTTCTTTTTCTTATCAACATTACTCTTAGCTTGAACAACATCAATTATATTAAAATTGTTAGGCAAACTGTCGTTGTAAACCAACTTTTGAGACGACAACCACGAAGCCAAACTCATAGGGCTCATGTTGTTGTTGGATGCAAACTTGCCAAGCAAACCGTTTACCAACGGAACAATCATCATTATAAGTGACTGAGCCGACGATTGCTTTATTTCCGAATGCTTAGAGACAAGCGTAGAAAGTACTTCAAACTTGTTTTCGGGCAAAAGTGTTTTAAACAACTCGCTACCTTTTGTAGTAAGTTCGCTATCCTTGTTGAAAAGCGATGCCAACTTATTCAATATCCCGGTTTTGTAACTATCTGCAGTAATTGAATATATTGATTGAACCGAATCTTCGTCCTCCGTATTGTCGGAATATATGTACAAAACAGCAGGAATAATGATATTTGTTGCCAAACGTACGTTTTTCTCTTCTTCGGCAAGCAGAATAGCCGAATTTGAAATCATTTCATCAGTAATTAGTTGCTGAGCATTGTTTATAATATTGTACGACATTTTTCTTAAATTTTAATTTGTTTATCTTTCTAAAAACAATAATCGCCTTTTTGCCATATTAATTACAAAGATAAACAAATTCCAGAAAATAAAAACATATTACAACACACGCTTAACTCAACCGTAGGGTTTTAAAAAAAATTATGAAATAATAATATGTCCGTTAATTCAAATTGTCTATATTTGTAAATTATTTAGCACATAAATACAATAATAAATTAACGTTAATAAAAATATTATACAGTATGAATAAGGTTTTTTCAAATGCAAAAGAAGCATTGCACGATTTAAAGAATGGAATGACAATTTTAGTAGGCGGTTTTGGCTTATGTGGCGTTCCCGAAAACATGATAAGCGCTATCGCCGAAATGGGCATAAAAGATTTAACTTGTGTATCGAGCAATGCCGGTGTTGATGATTTTGGCTTAGGTATCTTGTATCAAAATAAATTGGTAAAAAAGATGATAGCATCTTACGTTGGCGAAAATGCCGAATTTGAAAGGCAAGTGCTAAGCGGCGAAATAGAAGTTGACCTAGTACCACAAGGCACATTGGCTGAACGTTGTAGAGCTGCCGGTGCCGGAATCCCCGCTTTTTTCGTACCTGCAGGTGCAGGAACCGAAGTTGCCAAAGGTAAAGAAATCAGATACTTTAACAATAAACCCCATTTGTTGGAACATGCCATTCAATCTGATTTTGCTCTTATTAAAGCGTGGAAAGGCGATACTCACGGAAACTTGGTTTTCAGAAAAACAGCCAATAATTTTAACCAACCTATGGCTATGGCTGGCAAAATTACAGTTGTGGAAGTTGAAGAACTTGTTCAACCAGGCGAACTTGACCCTAACTTTATTCACATACCGGGAATTTTTGTACATCGTATTTTTGAGGGTACTAATTACGAAAAGAGAATTGAAAGACTCACAACTAAATAACAGCCAAAAATACCCTTAAAAACTGATTATTGCGCATGAAAATATTATATATAGCTCGTCATGCTAAATCCGAGCGTACATTTGACAAACCCGATGAAGAAAGACTAATTACCGACGTTGGGGTTGAACGAACAAAAAAAATAGGAAACATTCTAAAAAGCAATAACGCAATACCTCAACGTATAATTAGCTCAGATGCCGAAAGAGCATATACAACATCGTTGGTATTCGCCGACCAACTTTCGGTTGAACAAAAAAATATAGAAACCAACAAGCATTTTTATTTGGGTAGTGCTGAACAGATTTGCGACGAAATAAAGTCTTACGATAATAATATCGACAATCTGATGATAGTTGGACATAATCCGCAATTTACAGAAATTGCCAACTATTTTGTAAACGATGTTGTCGACAATTTGCCGACTTCGGGTGTTGTTGTTATTAATTTTGACACTGACGAATGGGAAAATATTGACAAAAGCAATGCCGAACTTAAATTTAAAATATGGCCCGGTATGCTATAAACAATACTTTCCCGATAAACGTATTGAAAAATGAGCCGACTAAAAAAAAGAATAATAATAAACAGAGAAGTAAGTTGGTTGCAGTTTAACCAAAGAGGGCTTCAAGAAGCTGCCGATAAATCAAATCCCCTTATCAATAGAATGAGATTTTTGGGGATATACTCAAACAACTTAGACGAATTTTTCCGCGTTAGAGTAGCTACGGTTACACGTATGATTGACTCAAAAGAGCAAAAAAATGCTGAAATGTCATTCAAACCTACCGAAACTCTTAAAAGCATTAAAGAAATTGACAAGCAACTACAACTTGAGTTCACTAACATATACAACGATCTTGTTAAGGAACTGAAGAAAAACAAAATCTTTATTATAAACGAAAAACAAGTCTCTACCGCTCAAAGTGAGTTTATTAAAGATTATTTCAGAAATAATATACGACCTTCGCTTTTTCCGCTAATGCTCGATACTCTCGACTCAGACGACCTGCACGACCATGCTCTGTACTTGCTCATTACACTTAAATCCGATAATCCGGACATAAAAGACGAAGCAGCTGTTATAGAAGTCCCCGTCGATGATTTGAGCCGCTTTGTGCTGCTACCTTCCGATAACGACAATAAATACGTCATGTTTATCGACGATATTATTCGTTATTGCTTAGACCAAGTTTTTTCGGTGTTGGGATATACGCAATTTGAAGCCTACACCGTTAAGTTTACTCGCGATGCCGAACTTGACTTCGATAACGACGTTTCTAAGAGTTTTATCGAACAAATGTCGAAAAGCTTAAAACAACGCCAAGTCGCACTGCCTATACGCATTGTTTACGATAAAAAAATCCCTAAACAATTGCTTAAAAAGCTTTTTGCAAAACTAAATATCAACCAAAACGATACAATTTCGCCCGGAGGCAGATATCACAACCTTAAAGACCTGATGAAATTTCCGAATACGGGAGATGCATCGCTTGAATATCCGCCACAGCCGCCTTTGCCGCACCCATGGCTAAAACACGAAAGAAGCTTGTTTAAATCGATAAGAGAAAAAGATTTTATCATACACTTCCCTTATCAGTCGTTTGAGTACATTATAGACCTTTTGCGTGAAGCATCTATCGACCCAAACGTGTCGGAAATAAAAATGACGCTGTACCGCGTTGCTAACCAATCAAAAGTTATTAACGCCTTAATAAACGCAGCCAGAAACGGAAAATTTGTTACAGTATTTCTCGAAGTACAAGCTCGTTTCGACGAAGAAGCCAATATTAAATGGGCATCTGTTCTGCAAAAAGAAGGTGTTAAAATTATACCCGGAATACCCGGATACAAGGTTCACTCCAAGTTATTGTTAGTTAAACGAAACGAAGATAACGGGTGCAAATATTATGCAGGAATTGGTACGGGCAACTTTAACGAAACTACAGGCAGGCTTTATTCCGACTGCATTTTGCTTACTGCCGACGATAATATTGGCAGAGAAGTTGACCAAGTGTTTTATCTCTGCGAATCCAGATACAAAATACCCAAATTCGACAATCTGATTGTTGCTCCTTTCTACATGAGAAATCACTTTACGGAGCTTATAGATAACGAGATAAAAAACGCCGAAGAAGGAAAACCCTCGTGGATTTTCTTGAAACTCAATAGCTTAGTCGACACTGAAATAGTTAATAAACTTTACGAAGCAAGCAATGCAGGCGTAAATATTAAACTTATAGTCAGGGGAATATGTGTGTTGGAGCCGGGCGTTAAAAACATGAGCGAAAACATTAAAGGCATTTCAATTGTTGGCAGATATTTAGAACACACAAGAGTTATTGCTTTTTGCAACAACGACGACAACCTGTTTTATATATCTTCCGCCGATTGGATGGTGCGAAACTTCGACAACAGAATTGAAGTGGCTGTACCCATTTACGACCCCGAACTGCAAAACGAACTGCTTACCCTACTTAATATTCAATGGGCTGATAACACTAAGGCACGTGTAATAAGTTCGAAAGACTTTAATAAATACGTAGTTGGAAACCCGAAAATTAAAATTAATGCTCAGACCGAGATATATAACTATTTTAGAAACAAAGTGATATAAACGGTAAACACTATTACTTTAATTTTAACACTACGGCTTTGACTTATAAGTTCCAAAGAATTAGAATATTAAAATATTATTTACCTTAAATTGCAGAGATTTTCTGGCAAATAAACTATCTTTGTTTGTAATTTAATTGAGTACTTGCTTAAAATATGAAATTTAAAGACGTTGTCGGACAAGAAACAATAAAGAAACAATTAATACAAACCGTTAGCACCAACCGAATAAGTCATGCACAGTTGTTTGTAGGACCTACCGGCTCAGGCAAACTCGCTACGGCTTTAGCTTACGCTCAGTATATCAATTGCAAAAACCCAACCCAAAACGATTCTTGCGGCGAGTGTTCGTCGTGCAAAAAGTACGAAAAATTGGCTCACCCCGACTTGCACTTTATTTTTCCGGTAAATAAAACCAAAGACATCACCGATACCAAAATACACAGTAGCTTGTTTTACGAACAATGGCGCAATTTTTTGCAAGAAACCGGCTACTACCCTACACTAAACGATTGGTACGACTACATTAAAATTGAAAAAAAACAGGGTTTTATCAATGCCGAAGAAGCCGACAATATCAATAATACATTGGCATACAAGGCATACGAGGCAAAATACAAAGTGCTTATTATTTGGATGGCTGACAAAATGAATATTACAGCTGCAAACAAATTGCTTAAAAACTTGGAAGAACCACCCAAAAACACTTTGTTTATACTCATTACCGAAGATAAAAACTCTTTGTTGGAAACAATTCTGTCGAGAACACAAACGGTTCAGTTTAACAAAATAGACGACAATAGCATTACCAATGCCGTAAAAGCTTTGGTTGATGACATTAAGAGATGCGAACAAATATCGCTTCTATCCAATGGCAATTTTTCGGAAGCGTACAAACTTGCAATGCTCTACAAAAACGACGAAACCAATGTTTTGTCCGAAAATTTTATAGTTTTCAGAGATTGGATGAGAGAGATTTACAGAGTAGGCAAAAATTTTAGCTACTACGAACAGCTTCAAGGTATTATAGAAATAATAGTTGCCGACGGAAATCGCGAAAAAATAAAAACTTTCTTCACTTATTGCCTTCACATTATGCACATTTGCCTTAACTACAACGTAGGCAATACCAAAATTGAACATTTTGAAGGAGAAGAAACCGAATTTATATCAGCTTTCAGCAAATTTATTCACAAAAACAACATACACCTGTTTGAAACCGAGATAAATAAAACAATTTTGCATATAGAACGCAATGCAAATCCGCTGATAGTAATTACCGATTTATCCTTAAGCTTTTCGCAAATCATCCACATCACCGATAAATAATATCAAAAAAAGCGTAACTTTGTAAAAATTTTTTTGACTAATTATGGATGAACAACTGCAAATAAAATTTTCTGATAGCAAGGAATCGACTAAAAGGGGATGGAACACTCAGAAAAATCCGCTTATTAGAAACAAAATAAACGAATCGGCGTGCAGTAAGTTGTCGGCAAGAAATTGGTTGGATAATATCCCGACTTCCGAAACGGATACCGAAAATTATGCTGAGATAAGATTTAAAAACGACCATAAAGATTTTTTTATAATTCCCGATAATCTGAATGTATATCAGGGCGATATTGTCGCCGTTGAAGCCAACTACGGTCACGATATAGGTATAGTTACTTTAACAAAACATACTGCTAAACTTCAAATTCTTAAAAAAAACGCTAAAACTAGCGAATTCAAAAAAATATACCGAAAAGCTACTCAAAAGGATATAGATAAATGGTTGCAAGCCATTAGTAGAGAAAAAGATGCTTTGATTTTTACTCGCAAAACTGCCGAAAAATTAGGACTCGAAATGAAAGTCAACGATGTTGAATTTCAGGGCGACGGCTGTAAAGCTATATTTTACTACACTGCCGACGAAAGAATTGACTTTAGGGAACTTATAAAAATATTAGCCGAACATCTCAAAATCAGAATTGAGATGAAACAAATAGGCATACGTCAAGAAGCTGCTCATATTGGCGGAATAGGTCCTTGCGGCAGAGAACTTTGCTGCTGCTCGTGGATGAATACTTTCAGAACCGTTTCGACCAATTCGGCAAAAGTACAGCAGCTTACTACCAATCCGCAAAAACTTGCCGGTCAGTGTTCTAAACTAAAGTGCTGCCTTAACTACGAAGTTGAAAACTACGCCGAAGCCATTAAAGATTTTCCGAGTCCTAAAACAATTATTAAAACTAAGTTAGGCGACGCATACATTCAAAAATTCGACGTACTCAACAACAAAGTTTGGCTTGCTTATAAAGAAAACATACCTACTCTTTTCCCTGTAGAATTAGAAGATGTTAACGAAATAATTGAGAAAAACAAGCAAGATATCATCATAGAAGCATTAGACGATTGGAAAATCGTTGAAAGCGACGAGAAAAGATATAAAGATTCAAAAGACATCAAACAGGTTGAGCTACTTGACGATATTGACAGATTTGACAAGAAAAAACAGAATAGAAGCAAGAAAAAAAGAAACAGAAACAAGAACAGAAACAAAAAAGAATAAATACCTGCGTTTTTTTCTAAACTCATAAAATCAAACATAATACTTACGGCTTAATTTCGTTTGTATTGTAATAAACAAATTGATATGAACATCAGACAAGTTATTTTTAGCATTTTTATTGTTTCGTTTTCAATAATATTTGCATCTTCGTGCAATAATAAGTACAGTTACGAACACTCAATAAAAATACATGATGCAAAATGGACTTCTGCAGATACCTTGTTTTTTCAATTTGAAACTACCGATTCGTTGGCTCTTTACGAGATAGAATTTAATATACGCAACACCACCGATTACCAATTTCAAAACCTGTTTATGTTTGTAACGGCTTTTTATCCGGCATATACGTATTCCCACGACACTGTGGAAGTTTTTTTGTCTAAAAAAGATGGAGAATGGTTAGGCAAAGGAATTGGTTTTTATAAAAACCTTGATGTTTTGTTTACAAAAAACGCTCGTTTTCGTAACAACGGAACTCATGTTATTGCGATAAATCACGGTATGCGGAATGATACTATTGTGGGAATTGCCGAAATAGGTATTAAGATAAAAAAATGTACGAATTAATGTAAAGGTGCTTATAGAGCATGAAACGAATAAGTGATGTTGTAACGAAGTTGAAAGTTCAAAGCCGTTAGCTGTTGGCTGTTAGCTGAGTGTGGCTAATGGCTAAGAGCTAAAGGCAATTGCTAATTGTTCATTGCTAATTGATAATTGATTTATGAATATGAAAAAAAACGTAGACGAAAAACAATGGATAAAAAGATACAGAATAGCTTTTTTGAGCTTTCTGGGTCTGGTATTTCTGTTTTTCTTTATGCTATCTATGGGCTGGCTTGGTTTTATGCCATCTTTTGAAGAATTAGAAAATCCAAAAAGCAAGCTAGCTTCCGAAATAATTTCTTCCGACCAAAAACTTTTGGGGACCTTTTATATCGAAAACAGATCGAACGTTCGCTATAACGAACTATCGCCTTGGTTGGTAAAAGCCCTTATTTCTACCGAAGATATACGATTTGAAAAACATTCGG
>JAQVEX010000021.1 GCA_028697555.1 Lentimicrobiaceae bacterium
ACTTAGAAGTCCCGAAACTGATATTACATCAAAAGACATATCGGGGAATTACGTAGTAGGAGCTATTGCCGAGATAGAGCTGTATAAAATTAGTACAAACCCGTTTCAGCCCCGCGAAAACTTTGAAGATGAAACTCTTACCGAATTAGCCGAGTCTATCAAAAGTCAGGGTATTATACAGCCACTTACCGTTCGGAAAATGGGTTTCGACAAATATCAACTTATTTCGGGCGAAAGAAGATACAGAGCCGCTAAAATGGCAGGATTGGAAACTGTACCGTGTTTTATCAGAGTTGCCAACGATGAGCAAATGTTAGAATGGGCTTTGATTGAAAATATTCAAAGAGAAAACCTTAACGCTATTGAGATTGCTATAAGCTACAATCGACTTATTGAAGAAGTAAACATTACTCAAGAAGAACTTAGCAAAAGAGTTGGTAAAAAAAGAGCTACCGTTACCAATTATTTGCGTTTGCTCAAACTTCCCGCCGAAGTTCAGGCAGCTATCATCAACGATGATATTACCATGGGACACGCCAGAACCCTTATCACCCTTGAGGATCAAAAGCAGCAATTGGAAATTTTAAACGAAATACTAAAAAAACAATTGTCGGTCAGAGAAACCGAAAACTTGGTTAAAAGCATTAAAGAAGGCAAATCTGAGCGAAGCGAAAAAAAGACTAAACCACAAGCCAATAAGCTTTATTCGGATATGGAAGATAAACTGCAGAAACATTTTATGCGCAAAATAAAATTTAGTGCAAAAAGTAAGGGTGGGGGAACTATTAGTATTCCGTTTACTTCCGAAGAAGATTTGAAAAAGTTGCTTAAAGCTCTCGGAATAGAAGAGAAGTAATATCTTTGTACTTTTGCGTACCGATAATTTTTTCAATGAGTAAAATGAAGGGATGTTATTTTTGCCAAAGGTTAAAGTTTATCGTATTAGTTTGTTCAGTTTTATTTACAACTTATTTAAATTCGCAAACTTATTCGGACAGCTTGGTATTAGAGCAACCCCAAGTAATAATAGATACAACCTATAATACTCTTGATGCCGAAACACTTAGCCCACAAAAAACTATAAAACCACATTCGCCGCACAAAGCAACAATTTTGGCAGCGCTTTTACCAGGCTCAGGGCAGATATATAACCAAAAATATTGGAAAGTTCCTATTGTTTACGCAGGTTTTGGTGCTATAACATATTACATAATTAGTCAAACCAAACAGTATAATTCGTTTAAAGATGCCTACGAGTGGTCGGCTTTTACGCAATATACAATTTATCCGCCTTCGCCTAACAATATTTTTACACCTGTACCGGCACCGCCAAACGAATTGGCTAAAAAATACAATGCTAATCAGTTGCTTACAGGCAGAGAATATTACAGACGCAACGTTGAGCTTGGCTACATAGTTGCAGGGTTTTGGTACATTTTAACCATAGTCGATGCCGTTGTTGATGCTCACTTTTTCGACTACGATATCAGCAACGACCTTACTCTAAACGTGAAACCCGCCACTTTTACAGCTCCTTTTGCTCATTCTGTAGATGCATACCAATACCCATTGGGATTGAACGTTACACTTAATTTTTGAAACAAAAAACCTTAACATAAAAACTCGCACAAATGAATATTGCAATTTTAGGATACGGAAAAATGGGAAAAATGATTTCTCAGTACGTCGAAAATGAGACAAATGATACTATTGCTCTAATTATCGACAATACCGACGATTGGAAAAACAAAGGAGCGGAATTGAAAAACTGTGATGTGGCAATAGATTTTTCGGAGCCTGCCGTAGCAATAGATAATATTATTACTTGTTTTAAAAATAATGTTCCAGTTGTGTGCGGAACTACAGGTTGGTACGACAAATTAGAATATGTAAGGCAAATGTGCGAAAAGTACGACGGAAGTTTGGTTTATGCATCTAATTTTAGCATTGGTGTTAATATTTTTAGCGAAATTAATAAACGATTGTCTAAAATTATGGAAAAATACGCTCAATACGAGGTGAAAGTAGCAGAAACTCATCATACAGCTAAGCTCGATAAGCCAAGCGGAACGGCAATAACTTTGGCAAACCAGATAATTGAAAATAACGCGACATACTCCGATTGGGAACTCACCGACGACAACGGCAATACAAAAAAACAACACAGTATTCCTGTAATTTCATATCGCGAAGGCAACGAAGTTGGCACACACGAAATAACTTGGCAAAGTGCCGAAGATTTGATAAGCATAAAACATAAAGCCTTTTCCAGATTGGGTTTTGTAAAAGGAGCCTTGCTTTCGGCAAAATGGATTTTGGATAAAAAAGGCGTTTTTACTGTAAATGACGTAGTTAACTCGTAGAAATAAAGTCTTTGTTTATGTTAAAAATCAATAAATGCATATTAGTTGTAATTAACATTATCGGCTTTTAATTACTTTTACAAAAATTATAAAAAAATATTATGGTACTCGAAATCATTTTAACCCTGATAATTCTGTTCTTTCCGGCTGTAAATTATTGGATATTTAAAGATGGCGGCGTAAAAGGCTACAAATCTCTAATACCAATATACAACTACTTTGCTTGGATACGATTGATAAAAAAACCATTGTGGTGGCTGATTTTTATGTTGATACCGTTCCTAAACATATTCATGGTATTGCTTATGCTTGTCAGCACTGCCGTGTTATACAAAAAATACAAACTTTGGGAACAGGGTTTGGCAGCCATATTTCCACTTATTTATATGCCGTATTTGGGATTATCGAAAAAGGAGAAGTTCCACGATCGCTCTGAATTACCTAAGGTAAAAAAGACAGTCGTCCGCGAATGGGTCGATGCCATCATTTTTGCTGTTGTTGCTGCATCGTTGATACGCATGTTTATTTTCGAAGCATATACAATTCCAACATCCTCAATGGAAAAGTCTTTGCTAGTGGGCGATTTCCTTTTTGTTAGCAAAATGGCATACGGACCTAAAATTCCTAATACGCCAATAGCTTTTCCTTTTGTGCATCACACAATGCCACTAACGAAGACTACCAAGTCATACAGCGAAATTGTGAAGTTCCCGTACTATCGTTTTTTCGATTGCAGAGAAGTTAAAAGAAATGATGCAGTCGTCTTTAATTATCCCGATGGCGATACTGTGGCGCTTAATGCTCAAAATCAGAGTTATTATTCACTTTTAAGGCATTACGGACGTCAGCGTGTTGAAAACGATAAATTTACTTTCGGAAAAATTGTGGCTCGCCCTGTCGATAAAAGAGAAAACTACGTAAAACGATGCATAGCAGTTGCAGGCGATACTTTGCAAATTATCAATCAGCAAGTTTATATCAACGGAAAACTCACCGAAAATCCTAAAAATGTTCAGTATATTCATAAAGTTGTTACTGATGGAAGTCCGTTAAACAGAAGAGTCTTACAAAAATTCGATATAACCGAAGAAGTATTTTCTCACAGCGACGGAAGTTTGCTAATGACACTAACTGACAAGTCTGCCGAAAGTTTGAGAGCATTGCCAACTGTTAAAAGCGTTGAAAAAGTTGTAGATCCGCCAATGTTCGACAACGGCGATATTTTTCCATTCGATAGAAATTTGAATTGGAGCGTCGATAATTACGGTCCTATTTACATACCGCAAAAAGGCATTACAGTTGAGATAAACAAACAAAACTTGCCTTTATATTCTCGAATAATCAAAAATTACGAAAACAACGACCTTAAAGTCGAAGGCGACAATATTTTGATCAACGGCAAAGTTGCTACGACCTACACGTTCAAATACGATTACTATTGGATGATGGGCGATAACAGGCACAATTCAGCCGATTCAAGATTTTGGGGGTTTGTTCCCGAAGACCATGTTGTTGGTAAAGCTTCATTTGTGTGGCTTTCGTTAGATAAAAACAAGAGCCTTTTCCAAGGAAAAATCCGTTGGAGCAAAATGTTTAGAGTTGTTAAATAATAAAAAGAAATAATTTAAAAAAGGAATAAATAATATGATTAAACGGTTTTTATATCTATTAGTCTTTGTTTTAGCAGGCAGTACTTTGTTTGCTCAAACCGATGCAAAACTATTTACAGGTAAAATTAAGTACAATGTTACTTATTTGCAAAACATACCCAACATTATAGGCGGACAGGAATTGCCTAAAGAATTGGAAATGATTATAAAAGGCAATAAAGCTTACATAAAAACCAATTTGCCCGATGGTACAACCGCTTTTTTGATTGACGGCGAAGAATTTGCCATTTATAGATTTTATAACATCGAAAAGAGTAAGGTATACACTAAAGAAACCCTTAAAGACTTCGCTCTTAAATCACCTCCAACTATTATGAAACAAACTAAAACCAAAGTAATTGCCGATCAGTTTTGCAGAGTTGTTACAGTTTATCAGCAAGGAGCAAAGGGCTATCAAGATAATATAGAAGTTTATTATTCAGACGAATTGGGCGAAAATAATTTGTACTTCAATACGCCGCTTATGACCAATAAAGGAATCTACTTAGATTTTATTTACAATTTCTCGGATATTTCGGTGCAATTAGAAGCGACCAAAGTAACTAAAGCCAAAAGAGTTAAAAACAAATATTTTAAAATACCCAAAAAGTACGTCGAAGTCGATAAAGAAGAGCTACGCCGCCTGCAATCGGCGATGTATAGAAAACTTATGAGTAAGTAGCGTGTTTCGGGTTGCGTGTTTCGGGGGAGTTCTGAGTATCGAGTTCCGAGTATTGAGTGTCGCACTCGTAACTCAGGACTCATAACTCAAAACTAACCCGTAACCCGCAACTCCATCAATCACTCATCACCCATCACCCATCACTCATCACTCATCACTCATCACCACCCACCAAAAAATATTTACATTTTAAGATAATAATCCTAAACAAATTCTGTTTCTTATTTTACAAGGTATTAATTAGCAAACAATTTTTTCACAATTCAACTAAAACTTGTATTTTTGTACCGTAAAGATTATCATCATATTGTATTTATTTAATTAAACACAAATGTCAACCACAAAAAATCAGTTGCCGAAAAATGTTTTAAAAAATCCTGTTGTCAAGGAAGCGGATTCTGACGAGGACTTGAAAAATGGCAAACAGACCAAAACAGACGGTAAAAAAACTTCGAGGAAAACTAAAAAAGCCGATAAGTCGGATGATAAGCACGTTAAAAAAAACGAACTCAAAAAATTTAATCCTACAGCTTTAGAAAAATTTTCGCAAATTGTAGGAGTAATTTCCATTGTTATAGCAATATATCTTACCGTAATATGTATTTCGTTCTTAGTCAATTGGTTTAGCAACAGCAACGATATTGTCGGTGCAAACCAGTCTGTTCAAAGTGTGTTAACAGAGCCGATAGAACATACCGAAGGCGCTGAGGCAGAGTTTAAAGCCAATTTAGATACAGGCACTAAAAACGTTGGAGGCAGTTTAGGAGCCTATCTTTCCAATTTTTTCATCAAATCAGGTTTCGGAATAGGATTTTTCTTCATAATACTTTGGTTGTACAGCGTTGGCTTGCAGTTTGCTTTTAAAAACAAATTGATGCCGTTTTTCGGAGGATTTGCCGTCAGCACCTTGCTCATGGCTTGGTTGTCGCTACTGATGGCTTTTGTTTTTGTAAATACAAAATACTCAATTTTGGGTGGTATTGTCGGTTTTGAGATGTACCAATATCTATATTATTTGACGGGCAACATTGGCGTTGTATTGCTACTCACTGTGGTTTTTGTACTGTTTTTAATTATTATTTACAATTTTTCACTAATAACATTTAAAAACAAGCTTAGCAAGGTTAAGGATAAGGTTGTGGACACTACCCAATCCATTGTAGGTAGTGCCAACTTCAAGAAAACCCAAAATCAAGAAACTAATACCGAAGAACCCGACATCGATGACGAAAATGAAGAAGGTAATAATGAAAACGTTTTTGTAAAAAATGAATTCATTTCCGATACTGCAGGAACCGCAGAGCAACCGGAAGATGAAGTTGAGGATGACGAAGTCCCCGAAAACACCTTTTTCAAAGATTCCGACGATGATGACGATATAGCTTGGGATGTAAACCAAAAGTCTAATCAACAAGGAGTTAAAAGTTCTACTGATGTTGATTTTATTATCGAAGATACTACAGGGAAATCAGCTAGTACCGTTCAACCCGATGAAGACATAGATGATGAATTTGAAGAAGAAAATCGCATTGGCAGCATCAACACTCCCTACGACCCGCGTTTGGATTTATCTGACTTTAAATTTCCTACACCCGATTTGCTGAAAGACTACGGCAGCGGTGTCGTTCAAGTTAGCCAAGAAGAATTGGAAGCTAATAAGGATAGAATAGTCGAAACCTTAGGCAATTACGGGATAGGAATCGACAAGATTAGAGCAACCATAGGTCCTACCGTTACCTTATACGAAATAGTTCCGGCTCCCGGTGTAAGAATTTCTAAAATCAAAAACTTAGAAGATGATATTGCTTTAAGTTTGGCAGCTTTAGGAATTAGAATTATTGCGCCTATTCCTGGAAAAGGAACGGTTGGTATTGAAGTGCCTAATCAGAAACCTGAAATTGTAAGTTTAAAAACAGTTGTTTCTTCCGATGCGTTTGTCAATTCGAAATACCAATTACCTATTGCCTTCGGCAAAACAATCGCAAACGAAGATTTTATCGTCGATTTAGCCAAAATGCCGCATATATTGATGGCAGGAGCTACAGGACAAGGTAAATCTGTCGGACTTAATGTTATTATTGCTTCGTTGCTGTTTTGCAAACATCCAGCCGAGCTTAAGTTTGTTATGGTTGACCCCAAAAAGGTTGAATTGCCTTTGTTTACAAAAATAGAGCGTCATTATTTAGCCAAACTTCCCGATTCCGAAGAAGCCATTATTACCGATACTACTAAGGTAGTTTATACCCTAAATTCGCTTAATATAGAAATGGATTCTCGATACGATTTGCTTAGCGATGCCATGGTTAAAGACATAAAACAATATAATGCTAAATTTATTTCTCGTAGGCTTAATCCTAATGACGGACATAGATTTTTGCCTTACATAGTAGTTGTTATCGACGAGTTTGCCGATTTAATTCTAACAGCAGGCAAAGAAATTGAGAAACCTATTACAAGATTGGCACAATTGGCTCGTGCTGTGGGTATTCACCTTGTTATAGCTACACAGCGACCGAGTACCAACATTATTACAGGTATTATAAAAGCCAATTTCCCTGCACGTATTGCTTTCAGGGTTATTTCTTCAACCGATTCTCGTATTATTTTAGATAGCACAGGAGCCGACCAACTAATAGGTAGGGGCGATATGCTTTTCTCGCAAGGTGGCGCTATGCAAAGAATTCAATGTGCATTTATCGATACACCCGAAATAGAAGAGCTTACCGAGTTTATTGGCAGTCAGCGTGGCTATCCGTATGCTATGGCACTACCCGAATACGACGGCGAGAACGGCGATGCAGCGAAAATGTCGTCGGAAAACCTTGACGAAAGAGACGAGTTGTTTGAAGACGCTGCCAGAATTATTGTTAGCACACAACAAGGCTCAGCATCTCTACTGCAACGTAGGCTTAAATTAGGATACAACCGAGCCGGCAGAATTATAGATCAATTGGAAGCCGCAGGTATAGTTGGTCCTTACGAAAGCGGAAAAACAAGAGAAGTTAAAGTTGCTAACGAATTTGCTTTGGAACAGTTTTTGAAAGATTTAGATAGTAAATAGAAATCTACCGGACTGAAAAAACATGTGTATATGAAGAAAATCCTTTTAGCTATTTGTTTGCTACTGACAACTTTTGCGTTTGCTCAAAACGATAAAAAAGCGACTAATCTTATCGACGCTGTGAGCAATAAGTTGCAGAGCATGCAACCTATTGTAGTTGATTTTACTTATAAAATAAGCGGCACTTCATCAACCGAAGATAAAAGCTATTCGGGAACTCTTTACAGCATGGAAAGCATGTACAAACTTTCCATGTCGAACCAAATTATTTATTGCAATGGCGGTAATGTTTGGACGTACTTTGAAGATGTCAACGAAGTTGAAATTTCAGAATTCGACGACAGCTCTCAATCGCTTATGCCATTTGATATAATAAAAAACTACAAAAACGATTACAAAGCACGATTTATAGGTGAGCAAGGAAACACCGCCACCGTTGAATTGTATCCTACCAAAAAGAACAGCTTTTTTATAAAGGCAAATTTAGTTGTTGATGTTCCTAAAAAACTTGTTAAAACTATCACACTCTCCGACCGCGACGGAAACAAATTCGTTTACATGGTAAAAAGCATAAAAACGGATAACAAATTAAACAAAAAACACTTCACCTTCCAATCATCCGATTACCCGGGAGTTGAAGTGATTGATATGAGATAATATTCGGTATTGTCCATACAGATAACGGAACAATAATCGGCACAAAGTATTTTTTTATTGCGAAAAGATTAAATTTGTTGTTGATAAAACTATTGAACAGCTAATAATTAGTTATGGTACATACTAAGATAAAATACTTTTTCTTTCTCTTTCTGTTTCTGTTTCTGTTTATGTGCAGTTTTACTTCTCCAGTATCGGAAGGTTCAAACGATATAAACAAAATCAGCAAAGAGCAAAAAGCGTATGAATTATCCGTAGTTTGGAAAGAGTTGTCATATAATTTTGGCAATATCGATAATTGTCCCGATTTGAATATTGACAGCTTGTATCGAGAGTATCTGCCTTTGATTACGGAAACCGAAAATGATTTCGAGTATTACAAAATGATGCAAAGGTTTATGGCACATTTCAACAACGGACACACGCTTGTATATGGAGTACCCGACCATTTGGTAGAGCATCTTGCGTATCCAATGTTGCAAACATCTTATCAGGACGGACATATAATTGTTGAAAATTTCGGCTCTCGCTACAAAGATGCACTTTCGGTTGGCGATACTATTGTCAGAATTAACGGCTTAAATGCAGTCGATTACTTTTATCAAGAACATGTTCCGTATGTTTGTGCATCAAATCAATCTTATAAAATTCATTATGCAATGTTCGATTTTAACAATACTTGTAATCTGACATGGCGGGACAAAGAATTTTATTTGGAAATCAAAAACGGAGAAAAGATTAAAAAGGTAACTGTTGTTTCCGATTATTATCTCGATAAAAAGAGTGCTAACAATCAGGATACATGGTTTTTTAACGACAATATTAATTTATTTGTAAACGGATTTGAAATAGATACAGTCAATAGCTTTGCCTATATTGATTTACACCGTTGCGATGAGTCTTTTCAGCAAGATTTTGAGCGACATTATCCACAAATTCAAAAATGTGAAAATTTAATTATCGATATTTCCAATAACATTGGCGGTTACAGCAATTACACCGACACCGTTTCAGGTTACCTTATCAATAGTGATAGTATCAAAACCGCCGAATATTTGTATAGGTACAATAATGCTTGGTGGAAATCGTACTATGTTTTTGTTCCTGATGCTGATAAGCAAAAGGAAATTGATATTAGCGAAGATGTTTCATACTATTTAAATCATACTTTTCAATCTTTTAACAACTGTTTTAAATCCAAACTATCGCAAATTAGCATTGGAAAAAATCCCATACCCAAAGATAAACGCTATAAGGGTAATGTTTTTGTTATTATTGGTAAAAACACTGTTTCGGCTGCAGAAACATTTGCAATTCAAGTCTCGCAGCATAAAAACATAGTCTTTTTAGGCGAGAAAACAGCAGGTGCAAACTCGCAACCTTTAAGGTTTACGTTACCTTCGGGACTGAAAGTTATGATAAACGGCGGAAAAGTTTATGATTTCGACCTTAACGATGTCTCTTCAGGTTTCACTCCCTATTATAACGTCAATCTTTCTTCATATTATAAAACCCATTCAAGAAAAATTTTGTTGGAAAATTTGATAGACGTAATAAAAGAACTACACTTGTAAGGTAAATGTACCACAATACCGACTTATGAAACCAAAACGAAAATTAGTCCTTTTGCGAAATAGAATAGAACAGATTACATATAAAAAAACTGTTCTACTTTCTGTGGTATTAGCGGTAATAATAAGTCTTATTTTTATTGGTTTTATTTTATTGGTCAACGTATTTGTTGACATACAATTAGAAAATCTCGTAAAAGAGTTAGATTTTTCCACAAAACGTAAAATTCTTTTTGTTCTAAGTGCCTTGGTTTTGGCTCCAATGGTTGAAACTTTCATATTTCAGCACTTAATATTTCATTTTTTCAAAGAAATTAGAAGAAAAGGCATTCCGATAAGATTTATTGTTATAAGTTCCTTGTTGTTTGGTTTGGCACATCAAGTAACTTGGACATCAGGAGTGTTTTTGGGAATAACTTTCTTTATTCAAAAATTAGCAGTTGGCGTAATATTAGCTATTTGCTATTATTTATTTTATCGCAAAAGAAAACATGCCTTGCTCTCCACTGCCTTAATTCATAGTGTCCATAATTTATTCGTTATTACTGTGATTCTGTGGTTCCAATGATAATTTCCTAATTTTGTAAAACGAACATGACGAAAAAAAACAACATTTTTTATAACATATAAATCAACAATTAATGTTTTCAAAACATCTTTGTAGCAGAAATTTAGTTTAATCTTCAAACTTTACTTTTTTATCTTTTGCTGTAACAATGGAAAGTGTTTGCGTTTGCGGTATATTTTTATTGCTAACTATTTGATGCTAATTAAATTAATCAGATTTTTTGTTCTATGTTAAAAAAAAGATTTATAATTTTGTAAAATAGAATTTATGCACTATTGTTCTCTTGGATAAACTAAGTCTTCTATGAGTTTTTACAAAAACCTTTAAATATATAATTACTTGTTTAATCCTTTAATTTTAAAAACTATGATTTACACATCCATTAAAAGAGTAAGAAACAAAGAGGAAAGAAAGAGAATAGTAGAACGATTGTTGGTTTTGCGTAAGCAGCTTGATGAAGAGATTCCTGAAAAAACAGCTGCTTCATCTTTAATTTTAGCAACGTGGAATATCAGAGAATTTGGTAGCGATAAACGCACGCTCGAAGACTATTTCTACATTGCAGAAATTATTAGCCGTTTCGATCTGATTGCGCTTCAGGAAGTGCTGGGGAATAAAAAAGCACTTGAAAAATTGATGCCTATTTTGGGCAGGAATTGGAGTTACATTGCCACCGATGCTACCGAAGGAACGGCAGGAGGTTCGGAATGTATGGCTTTTTTGTACGATACCAATAAAGTTACTTTTAAAAATGTGGCAGGTGAAATCGTCTTGCCTAAGGATAAACTTTTAAATGGGTTGCAATTTGCTAGAACCCCATTTTCTGTGATGTTTCAGGTGGGTTGGTTTAAGTTTTATTTAACCACTGTGCACATAATTTTTGGAAAATCTACCAAAGTAAACCTCGAACGTCTGGCAGAAATAAAATGTATAGCCGAGTTTTTGACAAAACGTCAAAAGAAAGAAAAAACAAACTATGTTTTATTAGGCGATTTTAATGTTCCAAAAGTTGATGACGATTACATGAAAGCATTGGAAAAAGGGGGATTTTACATACCGAATGCTATTAAAAAACACCCGACAGATTTAGGTGGTACAAAGCACTACGATCAAATAGCTTTTAACCTGAAATTGACTAAAACAATGACTCTTTTCAAAGAAAAGATACAAAAGGCAGGTGCTTTTAATTTTACGAAATCAGTTCACAAACCCGACGACTGGCGTATTTATATGTCAGATTTTGACAAGAAATATGTAGAAGGTAAATCTGATAAAGAAATTAAAAAATACTATCTAAAATATCGTACTTTCAGAATGTCCGACCATTTGCCTTTGTGGGTAGAGTTGAATGTTGATTTTAGCGAGCAGTACTTAAAGGAACTAAAAGAAAGCTGCGAGGATAATTAAATCGCATTTGTAAAATTGTATGTTTAGCACATCAGAAGTAAGATTTTTTTAGCTTTGCAAGCTGAAAAAATACTTTATTGAGCAAAAATTGACGTTAAACAGGCAAATACTAAGGTTAGCAGTCCCAAACATTGTTACCAACATAACCATTCCCATATTGGCAAGTGTTGATATAGGATTAATGGGTCATACCGGTTTCGTAAAATTTATCGGTGCTATTTCCTTAGGTAACATGATATTCAGCTTGTTGTTTTGGATATTTAGCTTTTTGCGTATGGGTACAAGCGGATTTGTTGCTCAATCTTATGGCAAACGCGACTTATCCGAAAGTGTACACATATTGTTGCGCTCGGTAATAATGGGTTTTTCTGCAGGAATTTTACTTATTGCCTTGCAATTTCCTATAGAAGCCTTGTCTTTCAAATTATTAAAAGCATCAGAAGGAGTCGAAGAATTAGCAAAACAATATTTTAGAATTAGAATTTACGCAGCACCAGCCACACTGCTTATTTACGTAGCAACAGGTTGGTTTATTGGTATGCAAAACGCCAAGTTTCCAATGATATTGGCTATAAGCGTAAATAGCTTAAATGTAGTTTTGAGCATAGTTTTTATACGTGTTTTAAACTTAGGTAGCAATGGAGTTGCTTACGCCAATTTGATAAGTCAGTGGTTCGGCTTTCTGTTGATTTTGGTTTTACTGAGACCTTATTTATTTAAACTCAAAAAACACATAAATACTCGTCAGCTGTTTGATAAAAGGAAGTTTATCGCTTTTATTAATGTAAATAGAGATATTTTCATTCGCACTTTGTGCTTAATATCTGTGCTGACCTTTTACACAGCCGAATCAGCACGCATGGGTGATGAACTGCTTGCCGTAAACACGATATTGTTTCAGTTCTTTTACTTCTTCTCATACTTCATCGACGGTTTTGGATATGCAGCCGAAGCATTAGTAGGCAAGCATTACGGAGCAAAAAATAAACTCATGTTAAAAATTACAATAAAACGACTTTTTGTTTGGGGTGTAGGAATAGCTTTAGTCTTTACGCTTGCATATTTTATTTTTTACGACAATATTTTGCATTTGCTCACCGACCAAGAAGAAATTGTACAATTAGCACATAAATACATATTTTGGATATGGTTAGTACCTGCCGTTTCGTTTTCTGCCTTTTTGTGGGACGGCATTTATGTAGGAGCAACCGCATCGGCTCCAATGCGAAACAGCATGATAATCGCTTCCATAGTACTGTTTTTCCCTATTTATTTCATATTTAAAGGCAGTTTAAACAACCATGCACTTTGGTTAGCAATGACTATTTTCTTATTAGCCAGAGGAGTTTTGTTGGGATTGGTTTCGAGGAAATATATTATTGTGTAGATGTTGCGTGGTTTCACGGCTTTTAGCCATTAGCCATTGGCTCTTAGCTATTTGCCGGGTTTAGCCAAAAGCTAACAGCTAACGGCTACTTACTTCCGTCTCCTAACTTCTGACTCCTAACTCGAAATTTCACGGCTTTTAGCCATTAGCCATTGGCTCTTAGCTATTTGCCGGGTTTAGCCAAAAGCTAATAGCAAACGGTAACTCCAATTAAGCTGTTTAGCAATAAACGAACTTCACTCTTTTCGTATTAATTATCTATCATGAGAAGAAATTACAATAGCCAATAATTTTACTTTGAAAAGGACGGCATACATTTCTTCTGAATGTAGTTCGAAATAAATCCTTAGTGAGAACGGGAAGCTCCGAGCTTGCGAGGAGATCACCCGCACGAACTTAGGATTTATGAGAACGCAATTCAGAAATGAAATGTCAGCCTTGATTTTTTGTTACTTTTTTATCAAGAAAAAAGTAAGAAAGAAAGATTAGAACCTTTTGAGTCAATGTTCACAACAAATACCACCAAACAACTAACGGCTACTTACTCCCAACTCCCATCTCCCAACTCCTGACTCATAACTCATAACTCATAACTCATAACTCGAAACTCGGAACACTCATCACCCATCACCCATCACCAAAAGCCAACGGCTAACAGCTAACGGCTAACGGCAACTTAGGCTTACAGAACAAAAAAACCTTTTAAAAAACGAACAATCTTAAGAGAAAAAACAGCCTTTCTCCACTAATTATTGTTAATCAAATATTTAGATAAAACCTCTTATTTATAACTATTCTAAAAACACATATTTAGCTAAAAAAATCTTAAAAAAGAATTATTATTCGACAATTAATGGTTAATTTTGTAGAAAACTTAAAAATTAAAAATTATAATATTATGGCAAAAATTAGAGGAGAAATAGTAGTTGATAAAGAACGCTGTAAAGGCTGTCAGGTATGCGTAGTAAACTGTCCCGAAGGTGTAATAACCATGTCAGTTGAAGTAAACTCAAAAGGATATCATTATGCACAACCATCAACCGATGGGTGCATAGGATGTGCAAATTGTGCAGTTGTATGTCCTGATGGTGCAATTACAGTTTATAGAAAAAAATTTACCGAATAAAAACAAAATAACATGAGAGAATTACATTTAATGAAAGGAAACGAAGCCTTTGCAGAGGCTTTAATCAGAGCTGGCGCAGACGGTTATTTTGGCTATCCCATTACTCCACAATCGGAAGTTATGGAGTACTTGATGGCAGAAAAGCCATACGAACGTACAGGTATGGTTGTGTTACAAGCCGAAAGTGAAATTGCGGCAATTAACATGGTGTACGGCGGTGCTGCATGCGGCAAAAGAGTAGTTACATCATCTTCAAGTCCGGGAATCAGCTTAAAACAAGAAGGAATAACATATATGTGCGGGGCAGAATTGCCTTGTGTTATCATGAATGCCGTTCGTGGAGGTCCAGGTTTAGGAACCATTCAGCCGGCACAGTCCGATTATTTTCAAAGTACTAAAGGTGGTGGACACGGCGACTACAAGCTGTTGGTCTTAGCTCCTGCATCAGTACAAGAAATGGCAGATTTTGCAAAATTAGGTTTTGAATTAGCTTTTAAATACAGAAACCCTGTATTGATTCTATCAGACGGTGCTATAGGTCAGATGATGGAAAAAGTTGAACTTGACCCGCAAGTGCCACGTTGGACTAACGAAGAAATTATTAAAATGCATCCTTGGGCTACTACAGGTAAGCCTCCAACACGAGAAAGAAACATTATTACTTCACTCGATTTGCAATCGGCAACCAATGAAATCCACAACCATCATTTGCAAGCAAAATACCGCAAAATGGAAGAAGAGGAAGTACGTTACGAACTAGTTAACTGCGATGATGCTGAATATATTATCGTTGCTTACGGAACAAGTGCTCGTATTTCCCTTAAAGCTGTTCAGCTTGCCAGAGAAGAAGGAATTAAAGTGGGTTTATTACGTCCGATTACACTTTTCCCATTCCCTAAAAAAATTGTTAGAGAATTGAGAGAAAGAGTAAAAGGATTTTTGAGTGTTGAAATGAGTGCCGGTCAGATGGTCGAAGATATAAGACTTGAAGTTGAAGGTAAAGTTAAAGTTGAACACTTTGGCAGATACGGTGGTATTGTTCACACACCAACAGAGATAGTTGAACAATTAAAATCAAAATTAATAGGAGGTTAATATAATGGCAGAATTTAAACATAATCCAGAAATTACTCAAGAAGAGAATTTAGTATATAAGCGTACCGATTTATTAACACCTGCTACGTTGAGTTATTGTCCGGGCTGCGGTCACGGAACAGCACATAGAATAGTAATGGAGGTTGTTGAAGAAATGGGTATTCAACAAGATACAATAGGTGTTGCTCCTGTAGGCTGTTCGGTGTTGGCATACGAATTTATGGATATTGATATGCAGCAGGCAGCACACGGACGTGCTCCGGCATTGGCTACAGCTATAAAAAGACTTATGCCCGAAAAATTTGTTTTCACCTACCAAGGCGACGGCGACTTAGCAGCTATTGGTACTGCCGAAACAATACATACGGTTAATAGAGGCGAAAACATTACAATTATTTTTATAAATAATGGTATTTACGGAATGACAGGTGGTCAGATGGCTCCTACAACCCTTGCAGGCATGAAGTCTAGTACATCGCCATACGGAAGAGATGTTGAAATTATGGGTAATCCGATTAAAATTACCGAATTGGTTGCTCAATTAGACGGTGCCCTATATGTTACACGTCAATCGGTTCATACAGCAAACGCTGTTAGAAGAGCCAAAAGAGCTATCAGAAAAGCGTTTGAAAATCAAAAATTGAATAAAGGGACTTCTTTTGTCGAAATAGTTTCAAACTGTAACTCAGGTTGGAAAATGACGCCAAATGATGCTAATCAGTGGATGGTTGACAATATGTTTCCTTTTTATCCTATTGGCGATATTAAAGACAACAAGTAAATTATTAATAACAGAAAATATTAAAGATTATGACAGAAGAGTTAATTATAGCAGGTTTTGGTGGTCAAGGCGTTTTATCTATGGGTAAAATCTTGGCTTACTCAGGAGTTATGCAAAATAAAGAGGTAAGTTGGATGCCATCCTACGGACCCGAAATGAGAGGTGGTACGGCTAATGTTACTGTTATTATTAGTGACGAAAGAATCAACTCTCCCATATTGAATCAATATGATACGGTTATTGCTCTGAATCAGCAGTCGTTAGATAAGTTCGAGAGTACAGTAAAACCAGGCGGCGTGCTTTTGTTCGACCCCAATGGTATTACACGTATGCCAACTCGCAAAGATATTAATATCTATTCTATAGAAGCTGCCGAAACAGCAGGCAAGTTAGGAATATCAAAGGTGTTTAACATGGTTGTTTTAGGAGGTTTCTTAAAATTGAAACCGGTTGTTAGTAAGGAGTTTCTCGAAAAAGGTTTGGAAAAATCTTTACCCGAAAGACACCATAAGCTAATACCCGAAAACCTTAAAGCCGTTGATGTTGGTGCCGGCTTAGTTAAAGAATTTCATGTTTTGAAATAAAAGCATGCCTTTATTATGCACGACTTTAGAAAAACCGTCCTTGGGGCGGTTTTTTTATTAAAAATAAAAAGCCGAAAACTTTACGCCATCTTTATCCATAACCACGGCAGGCATTGGAACTTTTATAAAATTAACCAATTTTAAAATTGTATTTAAGGTTTTTGATGAAGTATTTATTTTTTCCAAGTCAACATCGAGAGATAAGACGAACTGACGTTTTCTGTCAAGCATTTTTGGGTCAACATTCAAATTTGGCGGATTTTCGTAACCGCCTAATAAACCTTTTGCACTATAACCAAAAGCAACGTTAAGCCAATCGGGCAGTACGGATTTATTGTTGCAAAACGAGTTAATATTAATCGAAACCCAACTTGTTTGTCCGTTGTAGTCTTTCAGTAAACGAAGTAGTGCATTATTTCCAAGCACATCAGGTCGATGTTGAGCATAAGGAGTTAAATGAGCCGATATTTTAAACTTTATGCGTTGCTCTTCCCAAATCATTTGCTGAAGCCCAAAAGCAGCGGTTCCGGAAGCATTGGCGATAATATCGCCCCACGAAGCACCCCATTCGGCTGAGAGCCCATCAAAAAACTCAATTGTCGACATGGTTAAAAAACTACCTACACAGCTGTAAATAACCGATTTTTTATTATCCAAACCTGTCCATCTGTAACTATTATAAAGCACGTTGCTAATAGCGTAGCTACTTACCAAATGACCGCATTTGTCCATTTGCAACCATTCTTTATTGTCGTTTATGAAATGAAAACTAGTTAACTCGTAATTTTTGTACCATGCGTGGTAGAGCAAAAATGCCGAAGAAGTTCCAACAGTAACAATTGCAGAATTTAATATTATAAATTTCGTTTTGTCAAGTGTACTACTGCAAAGTGTGTCTTCTTTATTAATGTTAGTTTGAGCATAACTGTTTAAACTTAGTATTATTGAAGTTGTTAAAAGCAGAACGACAAACCTACGTACCATTGCAATTGTTTTATGCTATTACTAACTATTGATTAAGGTTAATTTTGTCTAAGGCAGTCCTATACTTGTATGCGTTTTTGTTGTGTTCTTCAATACTTGACGCAAAATTATGGTATCCCGAAAAATCTTCGCGAGCACAAAAGAACATGTAATTGTGTTTGTTATAGTTAAGAACCGCATCAATAGAGCTTATTGACGGAATACATATTGGTCCGGGTGGCAATCCCCAATATCTGTATGTGTTATAAGGCGAATCTATGGTTTTATAAACGTTTAAAACTCTTTTTATAGAAAAATCACCCAAAGCATAAACCAAAGTAGGGTCGGCTTGTAGTAGCCAACCTTGTTTCAGTCTATTAATATACACACCTGCAATATCTGCTTTTTCGGAGTTTTGGTTAGTCTCTTTTTCAACAATAGATGCCAATGTATATGCTTCTTCTTTTGTAAATCTTATTTCTTCTAATTTTGCGGTTCGATTTTCGTTCCAAAAAATATTATTTTCTTTGAGCATTCTTTCAAAAAATGCGTCTGTCGAAATAGTCCAATAAACTTCGTAAGTGTTGGGGATAAACATACACAAAGCGGTATATTTGTTGTATCCGTTTTGTTTCAAGAAGTCTTCGTCGTTAAGTTTATTGATAATACTAATCGAGTCAATTTCAAGCTGCGACGAAATGCTATGTGCAAACTCTTCGGCAGTCCGTATATTATTAAAAATAACATTTATAGGGTCTTGATTTCCCGAGCGCAACTTGCTAATAATGCTTTTGTTGCTCATGTTGCTATTAATAAAGTAGTTTCCTTTTTTAACAGAAGTAGGATATTTAAAGAGTTCGGCGACCATCTCAAAACTGCTGCGGTTTATAATAGTACCGTTTTCGTACAATTTGTTTTTCACGTCGTCCCAAGTGTCGGTTTCGTATATCTTCAGAGCATAAGGTTTATCATCTTGCGTCCAAACATTGGGCTTAAGCAGATATTTATATCCTGTATAAAAGGTGAATGCACACAAAATCAGCAGCATTATGGTAAGAAATGACAAAACTCTGTTTCGTTTGCGTCTTTTCGCCTTTTTTTTATATAGTTTTTGATAGTAGTTTCCCATAATTTTATAATTTTTCGTTTAAAAATAATTGCATAACAACAGTATCGTGTGGTTTTGAGTTAATAATATTCCATTTTTTTAGTAATCCCGATTCGCTGAAACCTACGCTTTTAAATAGGTTTATGCTACTTTCGTTATCCGAAATAATATAGCAGTACATCTGAACAAGATTGAGCACGTCTTTGCAGTACTTTATAGTAATACTAAGAGCTTGCTTTGCAAAACCTTTATTTCGGTATTTTTTGTCGATTAAAATTCCAACACCTACACGACGATTAATCGCATCTAAGTCGTACAAATCGATAGTACCTATTGTTTTTGGAGGCATACCCGTAGCATAAAGGTCTATCATAAAGCGATGCTGTTTTTCTGCAAAAATATCGTTATTGAAGTTGCGAATAAAATCTTCAATTTTGCTCAACGAAACATGAGCAAAGGAGCTGCCGTACTGCCAATTCTCGGTATTGTTTTCCCACTTGTAAATGGTTTTGGCATCTTTAGGTTCCGGCGACCTTAAACGAACAACTTCATCAATTTTGCTCATAATATTCAGATTGAAATTTCACCTTTAAAAACCAATGTAGCACCGCCTGTTAAAAAAATATCGGTGTATCCTTTGTCGGAAATCTTAAAGCTAACCTGCAAACTTCCGCCTTTGGTGTTTACCGTTAGGTTGGTTTTATTTATATAGTTGTACGATGTCAGAGCGGTTGCTACCGCACCTGTTCCACACGAAAGAGTTTCGTCAAAAACGCCTTTTTCGTATGTTCTCACGTTTACTTGACTATTGTTGTCTATTTCGGCAATATTAATATTTGCACCCTTGCTTCCCATTGCAGGATTGTTGTGCATTGAAGAGCCGAATCCTTTTAAATCGAAGTCGTTTATATTTTCAATGTACTTTACAAAATGCTCGGTTCCGGTGTTCAACAAAAAACCATCTTCAACTTTTTTTTCTTTCAAAACATCGTTCATGCTTAATTTTACGACTGCCGTATTGGCATCATTTTCAATTATTTCGGCGAAGTGAGTTCCGTCGTCGGCAATAAATGTACATTTGTCTTTTATTACACCTAACTTTTGAGCAAAAGCCGCAATACATCTACCACCATTGCCACAAAACGTCGCTCTGCTTCCATCAGGATTATAAAATATCATACGAAAATCTGCATCTTTGCTATCTTCAAGTATTAATAAGCCATCAGAGCCTATGCCAAAATGTCGCTCGCATAAAGCATTTATTTGGTGCGAATTTAGTTGTAGCGAAATATTTCTGCCATCTACGATAATAAAATCATTTCCACAACCGTGATACTTATAAAAAACAATCTTATTCACTATTAGTCGGCTTAAATTATGTACAACAATTTAACAAAAATACATAATTTTTTTAAACAAGGTGAATTATTACCGTTTCGATTGAACCGTTAGAAAAAATAGCTTAACAATATTTAACACGCCTGTATGGCTGAATGGTACGTAACTTGCCGAATTGAGTATAATAATTACAATAAAATAAACGTTACAAAAATATTATAATAAATAAATATGAAATTAACATACTGCCCAATATTTAGGAACGGAATTACCTTAAAAGTATGTAAATTTCATAGTGCATTAACTACAAAAACAAGTATATATGAAAAAGTTTCTTAATATTTTAATGATTGCCGTATTAGGAGGATTAATTACCTTAGGTGGTTATTTCTTGATACAAAAAACTTCGGCAAAAAGCAGAACCACAAACCAAACTGATGTTATCCAGTTACCCACAAGTTTTACGGGCTACAGTTCAGGAAGTTTCACTCAGGCTTTGCCCGATTTTGCAGTGGCTGCCGATGTTTCAATTCATGCTGTTGTACACATTAAAACCGAATACGAAAGAAAAAATTCCTTTTATGATGACTTTTTTGGTTTAGGCGAACTTTTTGGGATTAGACCTTACGTAGAAAAAGGTCCTTTAAGAGGTGCGGGCTCAGGTGTTATTATCAGAACCGACGGGTACATTGTTACCAATAATCACGTTGTACAAGATGCCAATAAAATTGAAGTTACTCTTAACGACAAACGTACGTATTCTGCTACAATTGTTGGAACCGACCCTTCAACCGACTTAGCTGTGATAAAAATTGAAGAGGCAAATTTACCTTATTTATCTTATGGCGACTCAGATGCTTTAAAAATTGGCGAGTGGGTGTTGGCTGTCGGAAATCCGTTTAATCTCACAAGTACTGTTACTGCCGGTATTGTTAGTGCTAAAGCCAGAAATATTAACATTTTAGGTTCCGAAGCTGGCACGGCAATAGAATCGTTTATACAAACCGATGCTGCAGTTAACCGTGGCAACAGCGGTGGAGCATTGGTTAATACAAGAGGTGAACTTGTGGGAATTAATGCCGCAATAGCAAGCGGAACAGGTTATTACAGTGGCTATTCATTCGCCATTCCGGTCAATATTGTGAAGAAAGTTGTCGCCGACCTTATTGAATTTAATCGTGTGCAAAGAGGTTATTTGGGAGTTAAAATCAATGATATAGACAGCAAGTTTGCTGAGCAACATAATATTAAAGTCCTGAAAGGTGTTTATGTTGCCGAAGTTATGGACGATGGTCCGGCTGAGGAAGCAGGCATGAAAACAGGCGATATTATTATTTCTATAGGCGAAACCAATGTTAATAGCAGTTCGGAATTGTTAGAGCTTATCGGAAGACATCGTCCCGGCGATAATGTTAAGGTTGGTATTAACCGTAAAGGCAACATCTCGTACTTAACTGTTGAGCTACGCAATAGCGACAATACAACTCAATTAATTTCAAAAGATGAAATAAGCGTAACGCCAAGGTTGGGAATCACAGTCGAAAATGCTTCACAAGAACTGTTAAAAAAACTTAATATTTCTCACGGTGTTCAAATATCCAATATCGAAAGAAATAGCGTAATAGCTAACTCTGGCGTTAAAAAAGGTTTCGTAATAGTAGAGATAGACCGCAAGCCGGTGCGCAGGGTTGAGGATATTGCACGAATACTCGAAGGTAAGAAAGGTGCAATTTTGATGGAGGGAATTTATCCTAACGGAGTTAGAGCATATTATGCTTTTGGTTTATAAAAAAATTGTATCTTTGCCTGATATTTTTAATTTTAGCCTAAGTAGTACATATAGGATAATAAGCTGAAAATCAAGCTCCTACGGCGGTTAGCCGAAATTTTTATAATTGACTTAGCTTGTTACTCATACGCGGGTTAGAAAGGATAATATAATTAATATAACTTACAAATTTTTAATAAAAATAGATGCGTCAGTTAAAAATTACAAAATCAATTACAAATCGCGAGACAGCTTCTTTGGATAAATATCTTCAGGATATAGGTCGTGAAGGACTTATTACAGCCGAAGAGGAGGTTGAACTAGCCAGAAGAATTAAGGCGGGCGATCAGGATGCACTTGATAAACTTACTAGGGCAAACTTACGTTTTGTTGTGTCAGTTGCCAAACAATACCAAAATCAAGGCTTATCGCTACCCGATTTAATTAACGAAGGTAATGTCGGTCTGATAAAAGCCGGACAAAGGTTCGACGAGACGAGAGGTTTTAAATTTATTTCTTACGCAGTGTGGTGGATACGTCAATCGATATTGCAAGCATTAGCCGAACAAGCACGTATAGTTCGTTTGCCGCTTAATCAGGTTGGTTCTTTAAACAAAATTAAAAAAGAAACAGCACGATTGGAGCAAAAATTTGAAAGACTTCCTTCAACTGAAGAAATAGCCGAATCTCTCGAAATTCCTAACTACAAGGTCGATGCAGTAATGAAAATTAGTACTAAGTACATTTCTATGGATGCACCACTTGTTGAAGATGAGGATACCAAATTTATAGATGTCTTTGTTGATGAAGACTCTCCGTACACCGATTCCGGATTGATACAAGAGAGTTTGTCTTTAGAAATTCAGCGTACACTTTCTACGCTTTCGGAAAGAGAACGCGACGTTATTAACTTGTACTACGGTATTGGAGTACCTCATGCCTACACTTTGGAAGAAATAGCAATGAAGTTCGATCTTACCCGTGAAAGAGTTAGACAGATAAAAGAAAAAGCTATCAGAAAGCTGAAAAATAAGAATAATTCAAAATTATTAAAATCTTATTTGGGACAGTAAATTTTTATTTACTAGAAGTCAAAAAGACTGCACAATGCAGTCTTTTTTTTTGTAATTGAAAATTATTTCAGAAAATTATTAAATTTGAAAAAATTTTGTCAAAGGTTTATGGATAACATAAAAAATTTTATAAATAATATTTGGGAGGTAGAAAGCGAACACCAATCGAAAGAGAGCAAAAATATTGTTGCTGATGTTATTGGAATGTTAGACAAAGGCGAGATACGTGTTGCTCAAAAGGTAGGCGGTTTGTGGCAGGTAAACGATTGGATAAAAAAAGCCATACTCTTGTATTTCAAGCAACAAGAGATGACGGTTATTGATAGCGGAGACCTAAAATTTTTTGATAAAATACCTGTAAAGCAAAATTACAAAGATTTGCAGGTTAGGTGTGTTCCGCCTGCGGTAGCGCGTTACGGATCATTTCTTGCACCCGGCGTTATCCTTATGCCTTCTTACGTCAATATTGGAGCCTACGTCGATAGCGGAACAATGGTAGATACATGGGCGACCGTCGGTTCCTGTGCGCAGATAGGGAAAAACGTACATTTGAGCGGTGGTGTTGGTATTGGAGGCGTATTAGAGCCTATTCAAGCAACTCCCGTTATTATTGAAGATAATTGTTTTATAGGCTCAAGATGTATTGTGGTTGAAGGTGCTATTATTAAAGAAGAAGCTGTATTGGGAGCAAATGTTGTTATTACTGCATCTACAAAAATAATTGATGTTACCGGCGAACAACCTGTTGAATATAAGGGCATCGTGCCTCCAAGGTCGGTTGTTATTCCCGGATCTTACAGCAAAAAATTCAATGCCGGTGAGTATAGCGTTTCTTGTGCTTTAATTATTGGCAAAAGAAAAGCAAGCACCGACTTGAAAACATCATTAAACGATGCTTTAAGAGATTTTAATGTAAATGTGTAATATTTTTTTTGTACTTTTACCACAAATGTATTCAGAAGATATAAATAATGCGCTTTATCATCTTAAAAAGGGAGATATAATTTTATATCCTACCGATACTATTTGGGGCATAGGTTGCGATGCTACTAAAAATAATGTGGTAGAAAAAATATTTAAGATTAAAAATCGTGCCGAAACCAAAAGTTTTATTGTTTTGGTGGATTCCTTTCAAATGCTTAAGCAGTACGTTACACACGTTCCCGACATTGCCGAAGAATTATTAAAAAGCTTTAATACGCCCGTTACCGTTATTTATTCAAATGCACGTAAATTAGCTGCCCATGTTATTGCCCCCGACAATACGGTTGCCATACGAATAATAAATGATGATTTTTGCAATCCTTTGATAAAAAAATTCGGAAAGCCAATTGTTTCCACATCAGCAAATATTTCAGGACAATCAACACCATTGGTGTTCAGCCATATCAATCAAACTATAATTGATGAAGTTGATTATGTTGTAGGTAGCAAACGCGATATGTTTGTCAGCATAAAACCATCGACAATAATTCGTCTAAGAGACGACGGAAGCTACGTTATTATTAGAAGATAGAAATAATGATTGGAGGCTAGTGATCAGTGATTGGTGCAGGTTACGAGTTGTGTGTTTCGTGTTTCGTGTTTCGTGTTAGTTCTGAGTTTCAGCGACTATGTTAAGCTTTTTTAGCAATAAATAAACTTCACTCTTTTAGCATAAATAATCTGTTGTGAGAAGAAATTATAAAAGCCAAAAATTTTGCTTTAAAAGGATGGCATACATTTCTTCTGAATGGAGTTCGAAATGAATCCTTAGTGAGAACGGGAAGTTCCGAGCTTGCTCGGAAATCACCCGCACGAACTTAGGATTTATGAGAACGTAATTCAGAAAAGAAATGTCAGCCTTGATTTTTTGGTTCTTTTGTATCAAGACAAAAGAACGTAAGAAAGATTGAAACCATTAAAGCTAAAAATAGCTACACGCGCTTTACAAAAGCGTGCGAGTTAGGGATTTAACAAGTTAATGCTTTCAGAAACAATTACCACAAGATACAATCGTGCGGTAGCGGGGTGCGGGTTACGAGTTTCGAGTTTCGAGTTTCGAGTATTGAGTTTCGAGATTCGAGATTCGAAATTCGAGTGTCCAAACTTCATAATACTCCTAACCCCTAACTCCTGACTCAAAACTAACAACTCACCCACCACCCACCACCCACCACTCACCGTTCACCATTCACCATTCACCATTCACCATTCACCACTCACCACTCAAATTATAATCCTTTGCAAGTTGTTTGGCAACTATATCTGCGTTGTGAATAATAAGCTCAATAGCAGTTTCAATGTATATGTCTTTCTTACTATTTTGCTGAAAGTAATTTTCCACTGAGTTTAACCAATAAAAAATTGGATTTACGTTAAAAATAAGGAAATGCGATTTCGTTTTGTGTGCCACTTTCATGCAATTTTCAAAATCGGAGTTTTCGTACATTGACGACAATTTTTTTATCGAAACATAACTGTCTAATACAAACATTTCGGCAATTTCTTTTATTGCACTTTTGTCGTCGGTGAAATCAATATTGTAAATCTTGTCGCCCGATAAATCGAACCTATGGTCGGGATTGAAGCTATTAATTATTTCGGGATTCAGGGCTTTTATATCATTTATTAACGTACTCGAACCTATATAATTTAGATTATTCTCAGGAGTCAATCGTTTTTTTTCTGCTTGTTCATCAACTTTCAGTACGTAGGTTAATTCATTACTTGGCAATATATCTATTTTATTTTGTATAATATCTACATCATCAACAATGAATAGTGTGGGGACTACTACATTATCGTTTTTCAGAAAGTCAATATCCGTAACTGCTCTGTACAAAAAACCATGCTTTGCCATATGGTCTTTTAACCATTTTATACGTAGAAACGAGTTTAGAATAAAAAACATATAATAGTTTTGCATAACATATAATTTTAAGAATATTCTTTGAGTAACATTTTTGTAGAAAGTAACCCACAAGCGGCGTTAATATCGGTGCCACGTGAGGCTCTTATTGTTGTAACAAACCCTTTTTGTTTTAGTTTGTTTTGAAATTCAAGCAGTCTGTTTTCGTCGGTTGCAGGCAGGTCTGCATCAGGTGTTTGATGAAATCTAATAAGATTAATTTTGCAACTCAACTTGTTGAGCAAACGAGCAATTTCCTTGACGTGAGCGTCTGTATCGTTTAGTTTTCCGAAAACGATGTACTCAAAAGATATGTTTCTGTTTTTGTAATCGTTGAATCTAACGATAGTTTCAACAACATCACTTATAGGATATTTCTTTTGGATAGGCATAAGCGCCGACCTTTCTTCATCGAAAGGCGAGTGCATGCTAACAGCAAGATTATACTTAGTGTTGAGCAAAAAATGTTTCATTTCGGGTATAATACCTACCGTTGAAACGGTTATTTTTTTGTTGCTGATATTGTATGCTTTTTCGTTACTAAAAATATCCGCCGATTTCAATACTTCTGCTGTGTTATCAAAAGGTTCGCCCATACCCATAAAAACAATATTTGTAATAGGATATTCGGCTACAACAACTCTAAATTGATTTATTATTTCGGCACTTGATAAGTTTTTTTGGAACCCTTGTTTGCCGGTGGCACAAAACTTACAGTTCATTTTGCACCCTACTTGTGTTGAAACGCAAAGTGTAGCCCTGTCGCCGTCGGGGATATAAGCTGTTTCTATAAAATAATCATCGGTAGGAAACAAAAATTTTATTGTTCCATCAGATGAAACCATTTTATCTATATAATTTACATTATAAATACTAAAATGTTGCTTCAGAGTTGTGCGATTATTTTTTGAAATGTTCGACATTTGGTCGAAATCGGAAACGCCTTTGTTGTATATCCAGTCAAATATTTGGCTTCCTATATACTTAGGCAAGTCGAGTTTTGCTAACTCCGCACTCAGTTCAACTATATTTTTCCCCAACAAGTCCATTTTATTAATCACCTTTATGATTAATTAGAAACTACACAACGACTCAAACTACAAGCTCAAGTCTTTGTGTAGCTACATAAATTTATTTTTCAACAAAGATACTTTATTTTATTCTAAAATTTACGCTTCTTGTTGTTGTTTTGAAAAGACTTTAATGTTGTTCACAATAAGGTAAAGTCCGCCAAACAGAACCGCGTTATAAACAAGGTCGCCTAAAATACTGTACTTAAAGAAAGGTAATCCGGCAGCGTAACATTGAATAAGTCCGGCGAAGTTATTTGCGTATATAGGCATAACACCCGATGCCCACACTGCAAAGTTGGTAACAAGGAAGAATATTATCGAACCGGTGAGTGAGGCAGCAATGATATTAACCACTTTAACTCTTTTTTGCATCAACAAACCTAAGCCGACAATTAGGGCAAAACCAATGTACACAGAAACCATAACAAAAGGATCGTAAAGACCAATTATTAAGTCGCTTATAAGTAAGGTGGCAAAGGGAATAGCAAAGGCTAATACCTTTCTGTTGAAGTATGTGCCGCCAAACAATGCAATTGCTGCAATTGGAGTGAAGTTGGGCAAAGGTGCAATGAAACGAAATGCAGCTCCAATAATAACCATTATTATAACTGCTAAAAGTGTTGGTTCAAGTTTTATTGTTTTCATGTTTTATTATTTTTTTTACAAAAGTAATAATTATTTTTAAAATTAAAATACAAGTTCACCTTTACCTTGTCTGATAATTTCAAAATCGGTATCGGTGCAATCAACTACGGTAGAAGGAATGTTATCGCCGTAGCCCGAGTCAATGACAATATCGACCAAAGCCGAATATTTTTCGTAAATAAGCGATGGGTCGGTTGTGTACTCAATTATTTCGTCTTCATCTCTTACAGATGTTGACATAATAGGGTTGCCAAGCATATTAACAATTTCAATAGGTACGTTATGGTTAGGAATCCTAATTCCTACAGTTTTTCGTCTGTCCTGAATTGTGCGTGGCACTTCGTTGTTAGCTTTTAAAATAAACGTAAAAGGTCCGGGTAGGTTATTACGCATAAGTTTAAAGGTAGGGTTACTTATCGGAGCAGTGTATTTCGACATATGGCTTAAATCGGAGCATATAAACGAAAAACGCGACTTGCTTTTGTTGATACCTTTAATTTCGCATATTTTATCAATAGCCTTGCTTTGGTAGATATCGCAACCTATAGCGTAAATCGTGTCGGACGGAAAAATGACAATACCTCCATCTCTAAGACATTCGACAACAGTTCTTATTTGTCGCTGACTTGGAGTTTGAGGGTGTATTTTCAGAAGCATACTCATTTTACAGTCCCATTTTTCTAGCGTCGGCAATAAACCTTGCAACGCCGCTATCGGTTAGTGGGTGTTTTAATAGTCCTAATAATGAATTTAAAGGTGTTGTAACTACGTCGGCTCCTATTTCAGCACACTGAATTATGTGTCCTACGTGTCTGATAGAAGCTGCGAGTACTTGTGTATCGAAGCCGTAGTTGCCGTATATGTGTACTATCTGACTAATAAGTTCGAGACCGTCGTGTCCGCTATCGTCGATACGACCTATAAACGGCGATACGTAAGTTGCTCCGGCTTTAGCAGCCATAATAGCTTGTCCGGCTGAAAAAACCAAGGTGCAATTTGTAGGTATTCCTTTATTCGACAAGTAATTTATAGCCTTAATGCCGTCTTTTATCATCGGAATTTTTATAACAATATTTTCGTGTATCTTCGATAATTCTTCGGCTTCGGCAAGCATTCCTTCATATTCGGTAGAAATAACTTCGGCACTGACAGGACCGTTTACTATTTTGCAGATGTTATAGTAATGTTCCATTATTTTTTGTTTACCTGTAATTCCTTCTTTTGCCATAAGCGAAGGATTGGTTGTTACGCCGTCTAATATACCGAGTTCGTTAGCTTCTTTTATCTCGTCGATGTTGGCTGTATCTATAAAAAATAACATAATAACATTTTTTTGAGGATTAATTACTAAATAAAAAAAGGGTAAGCTACTTATATCGCACCGCTACAACCAATTACCCTTGCTGCATTCCTACCCTGGGGGAGTTCATCAGGAGCTGGTCGTATAAGACTTACCCATTGCAAAGATACATTTTTTTTGTAATTGTACAAGTTATTATTAAAATCTTAATAAAAGTTTACTATTTTTGTACAGAATTAATAATAAAAATATAGAAACATGTTTAAACACGCTTTAAGATGGGGAGCTATAATTGGTGTTATCTCCATTTTGTACGTTTTGTTGCTGTACGTAATAGGTATGTCTGCTAACAAACTATTATCAAGACTAGGTTTGTTAATTCTTATCGTTGGTATTGTAATTGCTACAATAAAGTATAGGAATAATGTTTTGGGAGGTGCAATAAGTTTCGGAAAAAGCTTTTCGTACGGTCTTTTAGTTTCGGTAGTTGTTGCGCTAATAAGTTCCGTATTCAGTTATATACTTTATACGTATATAGCGCCTGAAATGTGGCAGGAGTTCGTTGAATTGTCGCAACAACAAGCTTTAGAAAAATTAGAAAATTCGGGTATGGATATTGACGATATTGATGGAGTAATGGAAATGTCCTCAATGTTTGTAAAACCTTTAATTATCAGTATCTCGTCGTTCTTTTCTATTGTAATGTACGGAGGCATTGTATCCTTGATAGCTTCTATTTTTCTTAAGAAAGAAAAGCCCATTTTTGAAAGTGAAGAAAATTTGACAGAATAATACATATGGATATTTCAGTTGTAGTACCCTTGTATAATGAGGAGGAATCGCTTCCTGAGTTAGTCGAGTGGATTGACAGAGTTATGACCGAAAATAATTTTTCGTACGAAGTTGTTATGGTCGACGATGGTAGCAACGATAAGTCGTGGGAAGTTATATGCGAGTTGAGTAAGAAGTTTGAAACTGTTAAGGCTATCAAATTCAGAAGAAATTACGGCAAGTCGGCTGCACTTAATACTGCGTTTGCAAATGTATGCGGCGATGTTGTTATTACTATGGATGCCGATTTGCAAGACAGTCCGGACGAAATCCCCGAACTGTATAAAATGGTTATTGACGAGGACTATGACATTGTTTCGGGCTGGAAACGCAAGCGCTACGATTCTAAACTAACCAAAAACTTGCCTTCCAAAATATACAATTATTTTTCGCGAAAGATGTCGGGAGTAAAGTTGCACGACATGAATTGCGGTCTTAAAGCCTACAAAAACAACGTGGTCAAAAACATTGAAGTATACGGCGATATGCACCGCTATATACCGGTTATAGCCAAATGGGCGGGATTTAACAAGATAGGCGAAAAAGTAGTTACTCACCAGAAAAGAAAGTACGGCAAATCTAAATTCGGTTGGGAAAGGTTTATCAATGGCTTTTTAGACCTGCTTACCATTATGTTTGTTAGCAAATTCGGCAAAAAACCTATGCACTTTTTCGGCGGCTTAGGTGTACTTATATTTTTTATAGGCTTTATTATTGCTACGTACTTAGTTGTTACTCGGCTGTTTTTCGGAGGTTATGGTATGACTACACGACCCTTATTTTATTTTGGCTTATTGGCAATGGTTTTGGGTACTATGTTCTTCCTGACGGGCTTTTTAGCCGAACTGATTTCGCGTAGTAGCTCCGACCGAAATAAGTATTCTATCGACGAGGTGATAAATTTATAATTACAGAATTGGAAACAAAAAAAATAATTATTGTAGGTACTGCACATCCTTATCGCGGCGGTTTGTCGGCTTTTAACCAACGGGTCGCTTACGAGTGTGTTCAGCAAGGATACGATGTGGAGGTTTACACTTTTACATTGCAATATCCTTCGTTTCTTTTTCCGGGGAAAACACAATATACCGATGAAAAACCTACGCACAACCTTACAATTCATCGTAAGATAAATTCCATTAATCCACTAAATTGGATTAAGGTGGGCAAAGAAATTAAAGCGAAAAAAGCCGATAAAGTGATTTTTTGCTATTGGATGGCGTTTTTTGCACCCTGTTTTGGAACTATTGCCAGAAATTGCAAAGCTGAAAACACAGAATGTTTGGGTTTGATACATAATATGATACCTCACGATCCGACCATTTTGGACAAGTTGTTTCCGAAATATTTTGTTAATGCAATGGACGGTTTTATGGCGATGACCAATTCGGTGGTAGACGACATAAATCATTTTGATAAAAAGAATAAACCTAAACGAGTTTCGCCACATCCTGTTTACGACCAGTACGGTAAGCCTATGAATCGTGAAGAAGCCTTGCAGGCACTAAATTTAGATGCTGATTTTCGCTATATTCTGTTCTTTGGCTTTGTGCGTAAATACAAAGGCTTGGATTTACTTTTGAATGCCTTTGCCGATGCTCGACTCAGACAATTTCCCGTTAAACTGATAGTTGCCGGAGAATTTTATGAATCGGAGGAGCCTTATTTAGAAATTATTAGAAAAAATGCTTTAGAAGAAAGCGTTATCTTACATTCCAATTTCATTCCCGATGATAAAGTAAAATTCTATTTTAATTCAGCCGATTTGGTTGCACAAACTTACCATTCAGCTACGCAAAGCGGTGTTTCGCAAATTGCATATAACTTTGAAAAGCCAATGCTTGTAACCGATGTAGGCGGATTAAGCGAAACCGTTCCACATGGTAAAGTAGGTTATGTGGTAAAGACCGATGTAAAAGAGGTGGCTGATGCTTTGGTTGACTATTTTGAAAATAATCGTTTACAAGAGTTTACCGAAAATGTTAAAGTAGAAAAACAACGTTTTTCGTGGTCGACGTTTATTAATGAGCTTTTGGCTGTTGGCTCTTAGCTTTTGGCTGTTGGCTGTTGGCTGTTATGGGGTTTATAAAATTAGAAATTAGAATTAGAATTTCAACTCCTAACTCCAGACTCTCCCGAAACTTCGGGACAGAACTCCCATCACTCGTCACTCGTCACTCATCACTCATCACTCATCACTCATCACTCATCACCATTCACCCACCACCCATCACTCAATCTTTACCGCTTTTGCAGGCGAAATTTTTGTGATAACTCTTGCCGGAATTAGCAACATGAGAATACAAATGACTATGGCAAAAACATTGACTATCAGGAAGTATAAAATATTTATATCGATGGGAACAAAATCAATAGAGTAGGTTTCGCTTGGCAGTTTTAATAATTTAAAATATTTTTGAATAAGACAAAGTCCAATTCCTATAATATTTCCGTAAAAAAGTCCTTTTGCAAGCACGTACATAGCATTGAACAGAAAGATATTTATCGCCGTTTTGTTTTTAGCACCAATAGATTTTAGTATTCCTATAAAGTTGGTTTTTTCTAAGACTAAAATCAAAAAAGTCGAAATCATTGCCATGCTCGAAACAATAGCCATTACGATAATAATTATTATCACGTTGGTATCTAAAAGTTTAAGCCAATCGAAAAGTTCGGGATAAAGGTCTTGAATTCTAACAATTTCTGAGTCGTATTTAACCGCTGTTGTAACTTTTTCGGCAACTTCATCTGTTTTATTTATATCTGTCAAAAAAATATCAACGCCGTTGTACAAATTCTCGTCCCAAGCGTTAAGTTTTTGAATTTGTCTAACATCGGCAATAACGTACAAATCGTCAACTTCGGCAAGTCCCGAATGGTAAATACCTGCTACTTTTAACTTTCTTCCCCTAATTCTTTCGTTTACAAAAAAGTAAATACGAATATCATCGTCTAAGTCAATATGCAACTTGTCGGCAATATTTTTTGAGATGTATATATTGTTGGAGACTGCAGTGTCGGATTGGCTTGTCAGTTCGCCTTTATCCAAATATTTTTTCAGAAATAAATTATCGTTAAAATTAATACCTTTAACTGCAACGCCTTCAATTTGTTCGGAAGTCTTTATTATGCCTGCTTTAACGCAGTACGGTGTTACATTTTTAACTTCGGTTAAACTGTTTATTTCTTCAATATCAACATCACTAATGTCTAAATAGCTTTCTTCAATGTTATTTGAAAACGAATAGGGTAAAATTTTAATATTGGAATTAAAGTCGGTTATTTTGCTTTTAATTTGCTTTTGAAATCCCAAAAGAACAGCTATAGCGATAATCATAACGGCAACGCCAAGAGCAACACTTGTAACGGCAACGTTTATCATAGTTTTTGAATGCTTGCCTTTAAGCGTTTTTCTGTTAATTCTGTTCGAAATGTAAAAAGCTATATTCATATATCAAACTACAAAAGTAAGGTTTTATCGTTCAGAAATAAAATCAAGTTGTATTTTTGTGCAAATTTATATTGTTATGTCAACATTTTGGAGAAAAGTTTTTTTACTTATTTTAATTTTTGTGGGTTTCGCTATACGAACCGAGGCGCAAACCATAACGCCGGGAGCGTATCAGACGGATATATATGTTGCCGAAATCGTAAACAAAAGAGTAGCTTTGGTGGTAAATCAGACTTCTATAATAAACCAAACTCACTTGTTAGATACTTTGCTCAAATTAAATGTAAATGTAACGAAATTGTTCTCGCCGGAGCACGGTATAAGAGGTAGAGCCGCCGACGGCGAACTTGTTGATAACAGCATTGACGAGCGAACAAAAATTCCTATCGTTTCGTTGTACGGAAAAAACAGAAAACCGTCTAAAAAAGACTTACAAGGAGTCGATATAGTTGTTTTCGATTTGCAAGATGTTGGAACTCGTTTTTATACGTACATTTCCACTTTGTCGTACGTTATGGAAGCCTGTGCTGAAAAAAATATAAAGGTAATAGTGTTGGACAGACCCAATCCCAACGGATATTTTATTGATGGTCCCGTTTTGGATAGTAATTTTTCGAGTTTTGTGGGTTTGCATCAGGTGCCTGCCGTTTACGGACTTACAATAGGCGAGTATGCACTTATGGTCAATGGTGAGGGTTGGTTGAGTAATAATCTCAAATGCGATTTGACTGTTATACCATGCTTGAATTACACGCACGATAGTATTTACAAGCTACCGATAAAGCCATCACCAAACCTGCCTACCGAAGAAGCTGTTTTGTTGTATCCGTCTCTTTGTTTTTTCGAAGGCACTGTAGTTAGCGTTGGTAGAGGCACAGAAAAACCTTTTGAAGTGATAGGACATCCCAATTATTCCGATGCTTCGTTTAAGTTTACGCCCAAGCAAATTGACGGCGTAACGGTAAATCCACCACATAAAAATACCGAGTGCAACGGAATTTTATTGTCGGAATACGTAGATGAAATTAAAGCGAACAAGAAAATTAATTTGAGCTTGCTCATCAATATGTATAACGATTTGAATATAGGAGAAAAATTTTTCAATAACTATTTTGATAAGTTAGCTGGCACCGATATTTTGCGAAAACAAATAATTGAAGGAAAAACCGAAGATGAAATTCGCGAATCATGGCAGGAGGATATTGAGAAGTATAAAGATGTTAGGAAGAAGTATTTGATATATGATTAGCCCTTGGCTCTTAGCTATTGGCTATTAGCTATTGGCTATTAGCTATTGGCAAGTTTAGCCAACAGCTAACGGCTAAAAGCCAAAGGCTACCATTTACATTTTCTCTTTCAAAAACTTTCCTGTATATGAATTTTCGCAATTAATAATATCTTCGGGTGTGCCTTCAAACACGACGTAACCGCCGTTTTTACCGCCTTCGGGACCTAAGTCTATAATCCAATCGGAGGATTTTATTATATCGGTATTGTGTTCGATAATCAAAATTGTGTGTCCTTTGCGGATGAGTGCTTCGAAAGATTTAAGCAAAATTTCTATATCGTACCTGTGGAGTCCTGTTGTGGGCTCGTCGAAAATAAAAAGAGTGTTTTCTATGTTGCTATCGGTCAGGTACGACGCTAATTTAAGTCTTTGAGCTTCTCCGCCGGAAAATGTATCTGACGATTGTCCCAACTTCAAATAACCTAATCCAATTTCTTCCAAAGGATTGAGTTTTTTTACAATACGCTGACAAATATCGACAAACGTTTTGGAGTTATTGAAAAAGTCTATGGCTTCTGAAATCGACAATTCAAGCACATCTGAAATATCCAGATTGTTGAATTTAATTTCTAAGGTCTCTTGTTTGTACTTTTTTCCTTTGCATTCGTCGCACACTAATTTAACGTCTGCCATAAACTGCATTCCAATTGTGATATAGCCGTTACCTTCGCACTCTTCGCATCTGCCACCTTTAATATTAAAAGAAAAATGTCCGGGTTTAAAGCCGTTAATTTCGGCGAGTTTTTGTTTGGAAAAAAGCTGTCTTATATCGTCGAAAGCTTTTACAAAAGTAGCCGGATTCGACCGAGACGAACGTCCAAGCAAGTTTTGGTCGATGATTTCCACATGCGAAATTTTATTAATATCGCCGCTGATTTTATCATGTTTACCGCTTTTTTCGCCGCTACCGCCCAATTCTCTTTTGAGAGCAGGATATAGTATATTTTTCACCAAAGTAGTTTTGCCTGAACCGCTGACGCCTGTAATTGTTGTAATAATCGAGAGCGGAATTTTTACGTCTATATTTTTTAGGTTGTTTTCTCTTGCTCCGTTAATCATTATATAGTTTTTCCACTTTCTTCGCGAAGTAGGAACGCTAATATCAAGCTCTTTGTTGAAAAACTTTGCAGTGATACTTTCTTTATTTTTCAGTAAATCTTCATAAATACCTGAAAAAACTATATTACCGCCGTTGACACCGGCTTTAGGACCTATATCCACAATATAATCGGCTTGCCGAATAATATCTTCGTCGTGTTCAACGACAATAACCGTATTGCCAATATCGCGTAGATTTTTTAGTACACCAATAAGTTGCTTTGTGTCGCGAGGATGGAGTCCAACGCTGGGTTCGTCCAATATATACATTGAACCAATTAGCCAACTGCCAAGTGATGTGGCAATATTTATCCTTTGAGTTTCGCCACCCGAAAGCGTACTAGTTAAACGATTAAGATTCAGATACGAAAGACCTACATCGCAGAGCACAGACAGACGATTGATTATTTCTTTTAAAATTAAACCCGATACTTCCTGTTCGTGTTTTGTCAGTTTTATGTTTTTAAAAAACTCCAAAAGTTCGTCTATCGGCATTAGCACCAATTGAGTTATGCTTTTGCCGTTTATTTTAACGTAGTTGGCGTCTTTTCGTAGTCTTGTGCCTTTACAATCAGGACAAATCGTTTTTCCCCTGTATCTGGCAAGCATAACACGATACTGAATTTTATACGTTTGTTCTTTTATGTGCTCAAAAAATTCGTTTAAGCCGCAAAAGTGTTCGTTTCCGTTCCATAAAAGTTCGTATTGCTCGTCGCTTAATTCGCTTATGGGTTTATGCACAGGAAAGTTGAACTTATGAGCATTTATCATTAAAAGATTTTTAAACTCGCTCATTTTTTCGCCTCTCCAGCACATTATAGCTTCTTCGGCAATGCTCAGCGACTTGTTTGGAATAACCAAATCTTCGTCAATTCCTATGGTGTTTCCGAATCCGTTGCAGGTCTGGCAAGCTCCGTAAGGATTGTTGAACGAAAAGAAGTGAGGTGTGGGTTCTATAAAAGTTATTCCGTCTGCTTCAAATTTGTTTGAAAAAGCATGGTCGGTGTAATTGTCTTCGTCTTTAAAAACACGAACAAAACAAGTTCCATTGCCTTCGGTGAAGGCTGTTTCAATAGAGTCAATAATTCTTTTCTCTAAATCCTCGTTGTCATTTTCGTAAACAAATCGGTCGATAAGCAGGTGATAGTTTTTTTTATCAGATTTTTTTTCTTTTATCAAGTCGTTAATTCTGACAATATCATTTCCGTTTACAAGTCGGGTATAACCTTGTTGCAACAGTATTTGCAATTGGTCTTTAAAATCTCTGCTTGTTGCAATTATAATCGGACAAAAAATATAAATAATGGTATTGTCTGCTTGTTCGCTAATAAGCTGAACCACGTCTTTTGTCGTGTGGCGAGTAACTTCCTTGGCGGAAACAGGCGAGTAGGTTTTACCAATTTTAGAATACAAAAGTTTCAGATACTCATATATTTCGGTAGAAGTACCAACAGTAGAACGAGGATTGGAGTTGTTGGTTTTTTGTTCGACGGCAATCGCAGGCGATATTCCCGAAATGTCGTCAACATCAGGTTTTTGCATCTTTCCTAAAAACTGCCTTGCGTACGAGCTCAAACTCTCTATGTATCGGCGCTGACCTTCGGCGTAAAGCGTATCGAAAGCCAACGACGATTTTCCCGAGCCGGAAAGTCCGGTAAATACAACTAATTCATTCCTAGGTATTTTTATTGAAATGTTTTTTAAGTTGTTTACCCTTGCTCCCTTTATTTCTATAAACGAACCCGTATTTGAAACCGACTTGCTGTTCTCTGTTTTTGTTGTCATTAAAATTTTGTTTCAAGTTTGCAAATTTATACAAATTTTTGTGAATAGTGATTAGTGGTTGGTGAGTGGTGAGTGGTGAGTGGTGAGTGGAGAGTGGTGTGTAGTTTTCAATCACCCATCACCCACCACCGACCACCCATCACCGATTACCTACCACTATTTCACCATAAAAACCATTAAAGCTAAAATCAATTTCACAAAATAATAATAAAATATTACCTTTGCAGGCTAAAATAATTATAATTGTATGCAAATAGAAAGAGAAATATTAGATGAGTTAACATCTGTAATTAATTTAACAATATCACCGGAGGATTATGAGCCTGAAGTGATTACAAGAATAAAACACCAACAAAAACAGTTGGCGATGCCCGGGTTCAGAAAAGGTCATGTGCCTTTTGGGATTGCAAAAAAAATGTACGGCGATGCATTTAGAGGCGAAGAAATAAACAGAGTAGCATCGGATAATTTGTTCAAATTTATTGCCGACGAAAAATTAGATATACTCGGAAACCCCATTCCCGTTGAAGATGAGGCTATGTCGTGGAAAGAGGGCGAAGACCTTAAATTAAAATTTAAAATAGGTTTGGCTCCCGAAGTGAATGTCAAGTTCGACGAGAATTTGCCCTTAGATAGTTACAACATCAGCATCGATGACGAAACGCATAGCCAAACAATAGCAAACGTACAAAAACAGCATTCTAAAAAGGAAGATCAAAGTGAAATAACCGACGATACTATTGTTGACGTTATTTTCAAACAAGTTGATGCCGAAGGTAATGAAGTAGAAAACGGTATTTCAAAATATGCCGAAATAGTTTTGTCGGAGCTTAAAACCGACGAAGCCAAAGATGCGTTTAAAAACGCCAAAATCGACGATACAATTAGCATTGCCGATATAGCCGAAATAAACAACAAGGAAAGTTTGGAAAAAATATTAAAAACCGAACTTGATGCTTACGACGAGTTGCCAACATTTTTGGTGGAAATAAAAGAGTGGTTTATAAGAGTCCCTGCCGAACTTAACGAAGAACTGTATAATCGCTTGTTTCCAAATATGGAAATAAAAACTGAGGAAGACTTTAACAATAAAATTAGAGAAAGTTTGACCGAAGAATACCAAAAAGTATCGAACAACTTTTTCTCATCGATGATGCAAGATAAGTTGTTAGATGTAGTTAAATTCGACCTTCCGACTGAGTTTTTAAAAGAATGGATGCTCGAAACCAACGAAAATCTTGATAAAGAAACACTAGAAAAGCAATTTCACTTGTACGAAAACGATATTCGTTGGCAATTGATAGAAAAAGAACTAGCAAAACAAGGCGAAATAAAAGTCTCAAGTGACGAAATAAAAGAAGGCGTTGCTCAAAGCTATTTCGGACCGCAGTGGAAAATGTCGGACAACGAAGAAATGAACAAAAGCATTTTAAATTTTGTTGAAGATAATATAAAAAAGAACCCCGAAATAGGCGATAGAATGGGCAGAATGTTGCTTTTTGATAAAATCAGAGATTACGTCAAGAGCGTTGCAACAATAAACGAGATAGACGTTAATGCCAAAGAGTTTGAAGAAATTGAGAAAAAATATTTTGAAGAAAAAAATAAACAATAAACTATGAACTATTTTGAAGAATTTAAGAAGTATGCTACGCTGCACAGCAAAATCAACGAAAGGCATATTGACAAGTATTTTAGTGTAAATTCAAACTATATTTCTCCAACTATTATTGAGGAACGTAAGTTGAACATTGCGACAATGGATGTTTTTTCCAGATTAATGATGGACAGAATTATCTTTCTTGGAGCCGCAATCGACGATTACGTTGCAAATATAATTCAAGCTCAATTGTTGTTTTTAGAATCGGTTAATTCCGAACAAGACATACAAATATACATCAATAGTCCGGGTGGCTCGGTATATGCGGGCTTGGGAATTTACGATACAATGCAGTACATCAGACCCGATGTTTCAACCGTTTGCACAGGCATGGCAGCTTCAATGGCAGCAGTTTTGTTGTGTGCCGGAGCTAAAGGAAAAAGGTCGGCGTTGCCACACTCACGTATTTTAATACACCAACCTATGGGAGGTGCACAAGGACAGGCATCTGATATAGAAATAACAGCACGCGAAATTCTTAAACTTCGTGATGAACTGTACGAAATTATTGCCAATCACACGGGTCAGACTTTCGATAAAGTTGAAAAAGATTCTGACAGAGATTATTGGATGACTTCGCAAGAAGCAATGGAGTACGGTATGATTGACGAAATATTGGGATTAAAAAAATAAAATGGGAGAACGAAAAGACAGAACTTGCTCGTTTTGCGGTCGTAAGGAAAGAGATGTAGAACTCTTGCTTACCGGCTTTGGCGCTAATATTTGCAACGATTGCATTGATAGTGCTTCTGAAATAGTAAGAGAAAATTTAGGGAGCAAATGTAAGTTCTCCAAATCCGATTTTTTAGAAAAAGAATTGCCCAAACCAATTGATATCAAAAATCATTTAGACAAGTACGTAATTGGGCAAGATACTGCAAAGATGCTGCTTTCGGTGGCGGTTTACAATCATTACAAACGTATAAGGTACGAAAAAACACGCACAGCCGATAGCGTTGAGATTGACAAATCAAACGTAATACTTGTCGGACCTACCGGTACAGGTAAAACCCTTTTGGCTCGAACAATAGCTCGTATGCTCAATGTGCCTTTTTGCATAGTCGATGCTACGGTGCTTACCGAGGCAGGTTACGTTGGCGAAGACGTTGAAAATATTTTAGTCCGATTATTACAAGCAGCAGATTACGACGTACCTGCAGCCGAAAAAGGGATTGTTTTTATTGATGAAATTGATAAAATTGCCAGAAAGCAGGATAATCCTTCAATTACAAGAGATGTATCCGGCGAAGGTGTGCAACAAGCTATGCTCAAACTTTTGGAAGGTGCTGTGGTTAATGTTCCACCACAAGGTGGCAGAAAGCATCCCGAACAAAAGATGATTGAAATTAATACTAAAGACATACTCTTTATTTCGGGCGGTGCCTTTGACGGTATTGATAAAATAATTGCTTCTCGACTTAAGACCAACGTTTTGGGTTTCGGTGCTTCCAAAAAAAATCAAGTTATAGATGTTGATAATATTTATCAGTACGTTTCGTCTGTTGATATTAGAAAATACGGACTTATCCCCGAACTTGTAGGACGCTTTCCGGTTGTTACATATTTGGAGGTTTTAGACAAAGAATCGTTGATTAAAATATTGGTCGAGCCCGAAAATGCCATCATCAAACAATTTATTAAGCTGTTTGAATTGGATAACGTAAAATTAGAATTTACAGACGAAGCCATTGAACATATCGTAGATAAAGCTATTGAGTTTAAAATTGGAGCCAGAGGTCTGAGAGCTATCATAGAAATGCTTTTGGCTAAAGATATGTTTGAGCTGCCTTCGAATAGCAAGGTGAAAAAACTCACCGTAGATAAAAAGTACGTAGCCAAAAGATTTGCCGAAATCAATATAGAGCAATTGGCGATTAGTAACGTGAAATAGTGGTTAGTGATTGGTGATTGGTGATTGGTGAGTGGTGAGTGGTGAGTGGTGAGTGGTGAGTAGTGAGTGGTGAGTAGTGAGTGGTGAGTGGTGTCTTGCAATTATCAATGAGCAGCTGTCTTTAGCTAATGGCTAATAGCCAAGAGCAATATAAATTTTAACATGCAATTTCATTTATCGAGATTTAATTGGCATATTTTTTGAACTTGATATAAGAAATTAGAACAAAATGAAAAAATACGTTTTTATTTGGATATTTGTTTTG